>JASHQJ010000215.1 GCA_030037595.1 Candidatus Binataceae bacterium | reverse complement strand
TGACGAGCTTCCCTTCGACTTCCGGCGAAAGATGATGTCGGTGATCGTTACAACGCCGGAAGGCAACCATCGGCTGATATGTAAGGGCGCTCCCGAATCGGTTTTTGAGCGCTGCACACAATTCGAGCTCGACGACGAAATCTTTCCAATGGACCCTCTACTGCTCGAAGATCTAAGGGAGGAATACGATCGGCTGTCGGCTGACGGCTTCAGAGTGTTGGCGATCGCCTACCGCGATTGCGAGCGAAAACCGGCGTATGACAGGAGTGACGAACAGAATCTGATTCTCAAAGGGTACGTAGCATTCCTTGATCCGCCCAAGGATTCTGCCGCGCCGGCAATCAGCGCTCTCCAAGGCCACGGAATCGGGGTGAAGGTTCTAACTGGAGACAACGAGCTGGTGTCGAGGAAAATCTGTTCCGAAGTGGGTCTCTCACTCGAATCGGTGCTGACAGGTGCAAACGTCGAGTCGATGAGCGATGGAGACCTCGCTGAAGCCGCCGAAAAGACAACGCTGTTCGTTCGACTCTCACCCGCCCATAAACAACGAATAATTCGAGCGCTCCAGAGCAAGAAACATGTCGTCGGCTTCATCGGCGATGGCATCAACGATGCCCCTGCGCTACGCGCCGCGGATGTCGGAGTTTCGGTCGATACGGCGGTTGATATCGCCAAAGAAGCTGCCGATGCGATTCTTCTCGAAAAAAGCTTGATGGTTCTCGAGGAGGGCGTCATCGAGGGCCGCAAAGTATTCGCGAACATCATCAAGTACATCAGGATGGGCGCGAGTTCGAATTTCGGCAACATGTTCAGCGTTCTTGGCGCCAGCCTGTGGCTGCCCTATCTGCCGATGTCGCCCCTCAAGATCCTGACCAACAATTTGTTGTATGATTTTTCACAGGTTCCCATTCCGACGGATGAAGTTGATCCCGAGCAGGTCGCCAAGCCGCGCCCCTGGTCGATGGGCGAGATCGCACGCTTTATCATCTTCATCGGTCCGTGCAGTTCCGTGTTCGACTACACGACCTACGCCATGATGTGGTTCCTGTTTAAGTGCATGAATCTAGGCCTGGTGCCGCCACCCGATGTGGCCTCGCATTTTGCCCATGCCAGTCTGTCTAATCCGGATAGCACGTACGCGGCCGCCTTGTTTCAGACTGGATGGTTCGTGGAATCACTTCTGACGCAGACGTTGATCATACATGTTATTCGCACCAACAAGATTCCATTCCTCCAAAGCCGTGCCAGTTGGCAGCTGATCATAACCTCGGGACTAATCATGCTTCTCGGCGCATGGTTGCCGTCTTCTCCAATCGGGCCATGGCTGGGCATGGTACCGCTGCCGGCGGCATTCTGGCCGCTTCTATTGTTGACGCTCGTTTCGTACGTCGTGCTGACGCAGGCCGTCAAAGTCTGGTTGATTCGTATGAATTGGCTGTAGCAATTGCCGAATCGCGATTTATCCACGCGAATCAAACCACCAGTGAATCCAAGGAGGTCCATTCAGGCGAGAACCCGCGAGTTGCTGACGCGGTTAGTGATCGGTCTGGTTCTCGCCGCTTCCTTCTGCGGAGTGGGCGAATCGATGGCGCTGGCACGTTCCTGGTCATACCACTATCGGCCAGTCCCCGTTCAACCTTCACCCACTCCTACACCGGGCAGCGTTAGTCTGGCAGCGCCAGCACCGGCGCCTGCTGAGGAGCTGTCAACCGCGCGATTATTGAAGCGAGCGATCGTCTCAGATTTGGCAATCTTCGTTGAGGAGCAGCACACGCGCTCAGACAAAGCCTACGCGGATCACTCCGCCTATGTCGTACGCCATCTGTCACTCTTCGACTCTATCCACTCGCCAGAAGCGCTGCATATATTTGCCAGCCTGACTGGCTATTACCTCGGGAATCGAGGTGAGGATCTTTACCACTGCCTTACGTTGCGAAAGGGCAAAGCGCTCGCGCCGTACCTCGAACTATATCTTCGCAACGGCAACACCGAATGCACTCAGGAGCTGGGACCGAGCTTCGCACAACCAAGCGAGGTGTTGCTCGGGTACGCGCTGTGTCCGAGCGATGCTCAGCAGAAGGCCCACATCGCTCTTTTGATCAAGGAGATCGATTCCGGGGATAGCTGCGCAGACGGCGAACTCTCTGCGATCACTGGTAATACGCAATCCTCCGCCGCTTCACGGTGACTGCATAAATGCAACTGGTTGAAGATTGACTCCTCGGTCGGCGAGTCATTTGTGCGCCTACTTCAAGATGCGGTGGAAGGGCTGCTCAACGAGAGAATGGCGCACGACGCCTTCTGGACAAACCAAATCAATTCTATAGCTATCGCCGTCGATCTCGAGAAGACCGAGTCCTGTGACCTTCTCGCCTACGCGCTCTTGCTCATTGTCAGGGATAAAGAAGGACGTCGAAGGTATCCAGATGTGGCGGATGCCGTCGAAGGTGCGATCGAGGTACTGGTGCGCGTGGCCACTGAAAACGATTCGCAAATTGAGCCGCGCGAGCATCGCAAGCAACCGTCGGCGCGGCTCGAGCGGTACGTAGCGGATGTGAGGCAGCGCGTCGTCGCGCGTGTTCTGAAAGAGTGGCTTATGTTGCATCAGGATTGCGGGCCGCACACCGGCGTCATCGATGCGCTGTTCGAGCCATCGCCATTGAGCCGCTTCGTAGTCTGATCCGCTTCCAAACAATTGTGCGTTCAATCCGATGATCAACCAGCCATCGACATCCGCCGCCCAGAAGTCGGGACCGTAAATCATCCGGTATTGTTCGAGCAGGCGGCGTTCCACGGGATGTTTCGCAGGCACATCGGGAGCTGGAGGATTATCGCCGACATCATGATTGCCGGGCACAAAGCGAAGCGCGCTCGGCCAGGCGTCACAAACCGTGCGTGCGGCGTAGAGCTGAGATACGTCCGTAGGTGCATCGAGCGCGATGTCACCGAGATGTACGGTCAAGTCGACGCCGCAACGAGTAACGAACTCGCGCACTGCCTGCCAATTCGCGTTGCAATCCGGGGCAATCGTCGCAAGATGACTGTCGCTCACCAATGCGATTCGCATCTAAGCTTCGGCGCATGCTGCCGGACTATAGAGTCTGGCGAAATACACACCACGACGCTATGGCGGCGAACCGACCACCCGTTACGTTTCGGTTAAAGGTTCGTTCGATCCTCGAACTATGGAGAAAAACTTGCCGATTTTCCCGCGGTCGAACGAAAATCAGGCCCGCAGATTTCAGTTTGCGCGGCCGAGCATGATGAACTCGACGAGTGTCTAGTGCTGCGCGGTCAGATAGTCCCGCGCTTTGCGCAACCTTGCGCGCAGTCTTGATATCGAGGTTGTCCGCCGCCTCAGCGAGTTCACCACCTAGCTCGCTGACCGTGGCAAAGCTATGGTTTGCGCCCTCGCCTTTTAGCCGATAAGCGATGAGGTTGACGGTTTTCATCTCGCCGTCATCGAATGCTGTGATGACGTCCTTTGCTTCACACGACGTATTCCAAAATGGATACGCCGGTCAGGACCAGCGCGCCTTCTTGCGACGCACGATACCGTTAAAGGCGTTCAACGAATGACCGCAGACTTCACTTGCCTTGTTTGTCTGCTCGTGCGGACTTGTGACCGTCGCCGCTGCGCGCCGATCCGGAAAGCTCACCTGGGTTACGGATCCATGCTCCGGCGGCGGGCCGATAGCTGACGACCACTCGCCGGAAGCAAGCGTATACGTTCCTGGGCTATCGCCTCGACCTTCGACCGGGTGAAAACAACGGAAACATCTTGCCGTCGAGCCATCGTTCGTAAAGATCGCGATAGTGCGGGCTGCCCGGGTCGCCCGACTGCCCGGGCATGTGGAGGACGAGCGAATTGTCCCAATCGCCTACGTCTAGAACCATGCTGAAAGCAGCGCCACCTATAACGTTTGCGTGAGACAGGTCTCTATACCAGCGCGCCGTAACAGTCGCATTATCGCCGCCGCAACGCCCACCCGTAATCGATGCGCCGGTTGGTGCCGCCGCATCCGTGATCGCCGCCAGCGGCGGCTTGAGATCGACGCTATGAAGACACCCCCAACTCCAGCCCGATTTATCACAAACAAGAGTTTTCTCCAGATCGCTTACTGCACTGTCCAGCGTGCTGATCAGCAGCGTGTCTCGGCCGGCCGCTGGATTCGGTCCAAAGTGCTGATCCGGCTTCTCGAGAGTACCGATTAGAAGGCGGCCTTTGAGAACAGGGGGCTTGGACGCATTCGCCACGAGCAGCTTGGCCGTGTCGCGGGTAAGATTCTGCCACCACTGCTCGAACAGGACGGCCGCCGCACTGTCGGCATCTACGTGGCAATCCCAGGCCTGCAGAAGTGAGCGCCCGCTCCGAAATTCGGTAAATCTGAGTGGAGATGCTGTAATAAAGGGGATTAGCTGAGTGGCACGCTCGGAATAAGTGTCGTGTTGAAGTTTGACGCAGTCGTCGAGCGAAGATGCTCGAGCCGTCTCAAGCACCTTGCTGATCCGCTGGAATCGGTCCGGGGGAGACCAATCGAAACCGATTTTTCGTTCCGCCACCGGAAAGTCCGGCGCCAGGCTCATCTGATTTGCCGTTCGCGAGCCATCCCCGCTTCGGATTCAAGGCGCTCGGCAGTTGGTCGAGAGGTATGAGGCCGCTCCAGTCGTAGCGGCCGTCACCTGGCACCGGCAACAGACCGTCGTGTTGCGGCCGGATCGGCACCCAACCGGCCGCCTGCCATCCTATGTTCCCGCTAACATCGGCGTACATGAAACTAGTGCCTTGGGGATAGCTGCGGATTGCCCTAAGGAATGAAGGCCAATCGCTAGCGAAGTTGTAGGGCAACTGGCTCAGCATCGATGCTCCGGGCTGGGCCATCCATGACGACCTAACAACCAATGCCTGATGTTGACTTGGTTGCTCCGAGATGACCGGACCAAGCTCGCTGTACTTCAATTTAACGCACGTGGGCACGGCACTTTTAACCTGAATTTCCTCCTCCACCGTCTCAAAGCGCTGCCAACTATCGCCGCGGCGATAGCTATCGGGATCGTTCGGCTTGGTTTCCAGGACGTAGAGATCGTCAGGGTTGATGAAGAAATTCGTGCGACCGAACGCAATCTGCTTATTGTGGCCGTTTGCAATTCCCGGCCAGCCCGGATCGCTCCGCCTGCGACCGCAAAACCGGGCGCCTCCAGAGCACGATGTAACGCCTTGATGGAATGCCGATCGGCAGATAAGGATCATTGGCGAGGATCGCCCTGCCGGTCGCACTCAGACGCGGCGCGATCGCCCAAGAATCGCTGCCGTCGAGCACGTCGTCAGATGGAACGTCGCAGGAGTTGGTCTTGAGCGATATTTTGTTTTCCGAGTTCTGCCTTGGTGGGAGCGGCTGAACAAGCCGCATAAAAAGCGAAAGATCTGAGAGCTTTACTTTGCATGGGTCGAGACCGATTGGCACATGCGTTGTCCAGGCAGGCTCGAGCGGAGCGCTCAGCGCGTCCATATCGAGCTGACCTCGGCATGCCATCGTCGCCCGTCGAACCTTTGCAAAAATCGCACCCACACCAAACTCTGGCCGTCGGACCAAATCATCCAGTGACCATTCTTGGGGCCGATACCCAAGGCGGATAAACTCCGGAGGCAAGATCTCTGGCTTAGCTACCGTCAGCCGAATAAATGTGTTGATACCCGCGACCTATGAGCGGGCCGCGTCTCGGACCCGCGGTTGCATGGTATTCGGTAAAGGTGTGGGATCGCAGCGATCAAGAAAAAGACGCGCGGCTTGATCGGAGGGTACAAAGTCTGGTCCTAAAACCTTCGCAAGCCGACCCAATTGGCGTCGACGAGCCCAGTCGATTTGCCAAAGACGGTCTCGCGCGGTCATGAAACCCTGGGCGAAGAAAGCATCTTCGATGTTCGCCGCGAAAACCTGGGGTACGCCCCAAGGATCGATCAGGATATCAACGGGCTGCTCGAGGCCGACAACGTCGAAACTGACAATCGGATTGTGAATCGTGGCTTCAACCAGCCGCCAGAAAAATATCGTCGCCAGCAGAATCGAGCAGGTTACGATCCTCTTTCTCATTTTGGTCCATGGCAATTGCGAAATGATGTCCTTCAATTGAGTCATGAACGCAATTGGGAATTCTGACACCATTTCAACCCGGCCCGACGCTAAGACGGCAGACCGCGAGGTTGCAGCGCTGCGGCGCTGATCATCGCGACTCGATTGACGGGGTCGCCGCGCCTATTCAGCCGTGATTGAATAGTTTTCAGCAGCCTTTTTCTTTGAGAAGCGATCGAATCACGTTGGAGCAATCCCATGGCGAGAACATCGTACCGCGTGCGGCCTGAAACCGCGGTGCTGACGCGAGGCTTCGATCCCGCGTTGTCGGTCGGCTCGGCGCGACCCCCCGTTTACCGCAGTTCAACATACGTTTTCCCGAGTCCGGAAGCCGCGGAGCGCGCGTTTCAAATCGTGCTCGGCAAGGTTCATCCGGAGGGCGACGATCGCGCGGATCTGATTTACGCACGCCTCAATCATCCGAACGCCGAGCTGGCAGAGACGCACCTGGTCCCGCTCGAGCGCAGCGCGACGGCCGCCGCGGTTTTCAATTCCGGCATGGCTGCGATCGTCACGGTGCTAATAACTTTCCTCGAGCGCGGCAGCTCCCTCATCTACACGCAACCGCTGTATGGCGGAAGCCAGCATCTGATTCACCAGATAATCGAGCCTCTCGGTTTCACCGCGATTGGTGTTCCTGCGGGCAACACTGAAGCGCTCGCGGCAGCGATCGTGCGGCAGCCGGACCTCAGGCTGGTACTGATCGAAACTCCTGCGAATCCAACGCTCGTGATGACTGATATAAAGGCGGCAGCAAGCGCGATCAGCCGTCATCCCAGGCAGCCTCTTCTTGCGGTTGACAACACGTTGCTCGGTCCGACCTTTCAGCATCCGCTTATGCGCGGCGCCGACCTCGTGATCTATTCAGCGACCAAGTTTCTCGGCGGTTTCAGCGATCTGCTGGGCGGCGCGGTGATAGCTGCCGATCCTGAGCTGATCCAGTCGCTCACTGGCGTACGCGCCCTGCTCGGCAACATCCTCCAGGCTGACGAGAGCTGGATTCTCGATTCACGACTCTCGACCGTCGCGCTCCGCATGAATCGGCAGAGCAAGAATGCGCAGCGCATCGCCGAGGGCCTGGCACGCCATCCACGGGTGAAAACGATGCACTATCCGTCCCTCTTCACCGACGCCGCGCAAATGGCGATTCGCGACAGCCAGACGGACTACCCGGGCTCGCTGATGTCGTTCGAGATCGATGGCGGGAGGGCCGCTGCATTTGATTTTCTGCGCAAGCTCGAGATCGCGAAGAACGCAGTCAGCCTTGGCGGCGTTGAAACCCTCGCGTGTCATCCCAAGACGACGACACACAGCGAATACAGCGAGGAGGAATTCGCCGCGGCCAGAATCAACGATTCACTGGTCCGGGTTTCGGTCGGAACCGAGCACTGGCGCGACTTGCTCGCTGATTTCACTCGCGCACTCGCCTGACGTACCGTACGCGAGTGCCGCCGGCGCGCCGCTTGGACTCAACACGCTATTGCCGAAGGTACGACGCCACGTGCGCTCGATCACGAGCTTCGACTTCACGTCGCAGCTATCAACTAGGGAGAATCTTTACTACCTCTCGACGATGATTCACGTCGCCAAGCTGCGCGAGGCCTTGCTGTTCGAGTACGGAATCTAGCCGCCCGGTCGCGGCTCTTCCGACCTAAATTCCGGGCGGATTTAATTCGGCGCAGGGTCCTGCTAGCCTGCGTGAGACGATCACGCCGGTGATCCTATGAGCGCCAGTCGCGGCGGAATTTTAGTTCCGATTTCAAATCCCGACGGTGTTGCGCCCCTCCTTGACCTCGCATTTGCTGCGACATTAGCAGGCGAACCGCCGCCGAGCGCGCTCGTGATGGTGCCGCGCAAGCTTGGCGAGGCGCCGCCGATCCCGCCACATACGCCGACCTTTACTGCGGCGATGGATTTCCTAAGAGCGCGCAATTCGACGATCACACCCCAACTCGTATGGACGGAGGACCCGGCCAGCGACATCGTTCGCGCCGCTGCCGAACAGGGCGCCGCCTGGATTCTGATGGGTTCGCATCGCCCCGTGCTTACGCCCGACTATCGCGGTGGCACGACCGGCGAGGTCCTCACGAAAGCGGCGCAAGCATCGATCAACGTTGCGGTGCTTATCTACGGACCTGCCGAGCCGCGCGAGCGGCTGGTCGCCGTCGTCGATTACAGCCCCGAAGGCGAAGCGGCGATGGAGATTTCGGTGAGGACGGCCCTTGGGCGACAGTGCCAGATGCGGACGCTGATGGTTCCGCGCGATCGCAGCGGACCCGACCTCGAACTGCTGGAGATGGTCAAGCAGGCGGGCAGCAAGCTCGGTCGTCGCCCAAAGACCGACGTGCTCACCGAGCGCAGCGCTGCGCGCCTGGCGCATCAGACGCCCGGCTCGATCGTGGTGATCTCATCGCGCTTGACGGAGCATCTGGGCCTGCCAATGGACAGCGCGCGTGGCGATTCGCGCCGCGTCCTTGTCGTTCACAGCGCTCGCTAGCTTATCGGCACGAATCATACGAACTTTGGCAGCACACGATCTGTGAACGACACGAAGCTCTGATGACTGAGCGGCGCGCCGATCAGATATTCGAGACCGATTTCGCCGCGTAGCCGCGCGATTTCATCGACTACGCGCTCGGGCGTACCGTGGATAACGACTGAACTGACGTATCGCTCGAGCAGATCACTCGCGGTCGTCGCGCCGCGCGGCGTGACGTACGTGCGCAGCAACCATTTGGCGCCCTCGCGCGCGACGTCTGCCGCCTCGGCGTCGGTCGGCGCGATCGCGAAAAGCCGCGCCATCGGGATATCGCGCCCGACGATTGAATGGCCGTGCTCCTCGAGCCGCTTCTGATAAAGCCGCCGCTGCTCGCCCAGCTCGGCATGCGTCGAATGCGGATTCATCAGGATCGAATAGCCGCACGACGCCGCCCACTCGACCGCCTCGTTCGATCCCGCGGCAGCCCACATCGGCGGATGCGGCCGCTGCAGTGGCTTCGGCAACACTTCGATGTTCTCGAACGAGAAGTGCTCACTCTTGAAGGTCAGTCCTTCGTTGCGCCACGCGCGCAACACGATTTCGACCGCCTCATGAAAGCGCGCGCCGCTTTCCTCGGGCGCGATACCGAAAGCCTTGAACTCGCGCAAATCGAAACCCCGGCCAGCGCCCCAGTTCACGCGCCCGCCCGACAGGATATCGAGCAGCGCGATTTCCTCGGCAAGGCGCAGCGGATGATAGAGCGCCGCGAGTGTCACTGCGGCGCCGATCCTGATGCGTTTGGTGCGCGCAGCCGCGTAGGCGCCCATCACGGGAATCGACGGGCAGACGCTGTAGTCGTTGAAGTGGTGCTCGGTCAGCCACACCGCGTCGTAGCCGGAGCGCTCCATGATTTCGATTCGCTGCAGCGCGCGCTCGTACACGATCGGCAGCTCAACTCGCCGATCCGGCCAACTGAAGAACTGCAGGATTCCGAATTTCACCGATTCACTCCGCCGAGACCGCGCGCTTCAACGCTGCTCCTTCAGTGCCGCCTCAAAAAGTTCCAGGGCCGCACGCGCGAAGGCTGACATGTTGGCAACGCGGTCGCCGCTGCCGGTCCGCACGATCGCCGAGCGCTCGATCGGTCCCGCGACAGCAATCGCAGACGTTCCCGCCGCGTCGCCATAGCGGCTGCCGGTTGGCCCGGCGGCGCCGATCTCGGAAATCGCCCACGTCGTGGCGAGACGCGCGCGCATTGCGCGCGCTAGCACGAGCGCGGTCGGCTCGGTGAGCCCGCGCATCTGGCCGAATGAATCTGCGCCGAGGCCGAGCAGCTCAGTCATCGCCTTGCGCGTATAAGTGACGCTGCCGCCGATGAAATAGTTGGATGCGCCAGCGATCGCGAGCAGCGCCGCCACGATCAGCCCGCCTGACGACGACTCGGCTACCGCGACGGTCTCGCCGCGCTGTTTCAAAATGGCAGCGATTCCCTCAGCAATTGGAACCAGTTCCTTCATGGACGAACACCCAATGCGCGCCTTGCGATTGCCGGAGCATAACGCCGCCGGATCGGAAACAAAAGGCGAGCGCGCCCGTCGCGAAGGACGACGGTGCTCCCGACGTTACACTTCAAACGCCTCGCCGCAGCGTGCTAATTGTCACGCTCCTGGGGATGCGAAATCTGCGGGGGTGTGCACGATGCTCTTTGTGATTATCGGCCACGATGGGCCCAACGGCGCCAAGCTGAGGCCCTCGCTCCGGCCGGCGCATCTCGACAGTTTGCGACCGCTGGTATCGCACGGCAAAGTGAAAATTGCGGGTCCATTTACCGACGGCAGCGGCAGCCTGATCGTGGTTGATATGGACAACGAGGCGGCCGCGCGCGCATTTGCCGATAGCGATCCGTACGTGAAAGGCGGCGTGTTCGTGCGTGTCGAAGTTAAACCATTCCGTCAGGTTTTTCCGGAGTAGCATCAACCCTCTTAGCTGGAGTTTCGATGGCAGGAGCGCTTTCCAACCTCAAAATCGTCGAACTGGGCGAGTTGGTATCCGCCCCGTATTGCAGCAAGCTGTTCGCCGACCTTGGCGCCGACGTCGTCAAGATCGAGCACCCCGGCGTCGGCGATCGTGCGCGCACGCGGGGCCCGTTCCCCGGCGACACGCGGCATCCCGAGAAAAGCGGGCTCTTTCTCTACCTCAACACCAACAAGAAGGGTGTGACGCTCGATATCTCGAAGCCCGACGGCTTCGCGCTCTTCGAGCAGCTCGTCACCGACGCGGATGTCCTGATTCACAACGTGATTCCTGCCGACATGGATCGCGTCGGCCTCAATTTCGAGCGCCTCCATGCGCTCAACCCGCGCCTCGTGATGACCTCGATCACGCCCTACGGCCTGACCGGCCCGTATCGCGACTATCGCGCGGAAGACATGTCGCTATGGTGTGCGGGTGGCGTTTGTATCCTGAATGGCGGCGGCGCCGAGCATCCCGAATTGCCGCCGCTGAAAACCTTCGGCAGCCAGTCCGGCTTTCAGGGCGGTATCCACGCCGCGACGGCGACGATCGCCGCCGCCTTCGCACATCTGCGCGAGGGAATCGGCCAGCACGTCGATGTCAGCGTGCAGGAATCGATCGCGTCGCAGCTCGAGATGACCTTCGAGTTCTGGCCATACATGCGCATGGTGTCGAGCCGCCTCGGGCAGAAGCCCTTGCAGCCCGTCGAGACGATGGAATGCAAGGACGGCTATATCTACCTCTGCTGCATCGAGGAGCATCAGTGGCGCGCGTTCGTAGACATCATGGGCAATCCCGAGTGGGCAAATGAGGAAATCTTCAAAGATCGCCTCGCGCGCGGCGCCAATTGGGACGTACTTAAAGTTTTACTTCAGGAATGGGTCAGCCAGCAGACCGTGCTCGATCTTTATAAAAAAGTGCAGGCGCGCCGCGTTCCTTTCGCTCCCGTCTCGACGATGGGCGATCTGCTGAACTCCGAGCATCTGAAGGCGCGCGGCTTCTTCGTCGAGATCGCGCAACCTGTCGCCGGCACTCACAAATATCCCGGCGCGCCGCTCAAGTATCGGCGCACGCCATGGGAGATTCGGATGCCCGCGCCCACGCTCGGGCAGCATAACGATGAAATCTTCGGCGGCCGCCTTGGTATCCCGAGCGCGCGGCTCGCAGAACTTAAAGAAAAAGGTGTGATTTAGTCATGGCCAAGCCACCCCTCGCCGGTATCCGGATTTGCGATTTTACATGGGTGTGGGCCGGGCCGTATTGCACGCTGCAGCTCGCGCATCTCGGCGCCGATGTAATCCGCATCGAAACCAAGACGCGGCCCTGCGTCACGCGTATGCTCCCGCCGTGGCCCGATGGCAAGTTCGACAGCCTCAATAAGTCCGGCTACTTCAACCAGTACAACCAGGGCAAGCGCTCGTTATCGCTCAACTTCAAGCATCCGGAGGCGCACGAGATCGCCTGGCGGCTCATCAAGCAGAGCGATGTCGTAGTCAACAACTTCGCCGCCGGCGTGATCGAGAAGATGGGCTTCGGTTATGAAGCGGTAAAGAAGGTCAAGCCCGAAATCGTGATGATCTCGCTCTCCGGCTATGGCGATACCGGACCATACAAAGACTACGTCGCATATGGCCCCGCGCAGGTCCCGCTCTCGGGTCTATCGTCGCTTACCGGGTACAAGGGATGGCCCCCGATGCATGCCGGGTTCAGCTACGCCGATCCCAACGCCGGAGTGCACGGCGCGTTCGCGATCATGGCGGCGCTCTATCATCGCCAGCGCGCCGGTGAGGGCCAGTATATCGACATGAGCCAGTGGGAATGCGCGATGGGTCTGCTCGCCGAGGGTATCCTCGAGTACACGATGAACGGGCGCGAGCCCGAACGTAACGGCAATCGCGACCCTTGGATGGCGCCGCACGGAATCTTCCGCTGCCGCGACCTGCCCGAGAAAATCATGGGCCTGACAATCGACCAGTGGGTGTCGATTATCTGCGCTGACGATGCCGAATGGGCGCGCCTCGCGAGCGCGATCGGGAAATCCGAGCTCGCCCACGATCCGCGCTTCAAGACGTTCGCGGTGAGGAAGGAAAACGAAGACGAGCTCGAATCGATCATCACCGCGTGGACCTCCACGCGGCGCGTCGCTGATGTCGTCGCGCAGCTTCAGGCCGCCAACGTCGCTGCGGCAGCATGTGCCGACAACAAGTACGTTTCAGAGGATCCCAACCTAAACGCGCGCAACTACTTCGTCGAGCGGCCGCATCCTGAGGTCGGCACGCGCAAGCATTGCGGGATGCCGTGGCGGATGAGCGAGTCGGCGTGCGAAGTCAAAGCCGCGGCGCCGTGCCTCGGGCAGCATACGGAAGAAGTGCTGACCGGCCTGCTCGGCTATTCGAAGAGCGAGTACCAGGCGCTCAAGGAAAAAGGCGCACTCGACTGATTCGCTACGGAGGCTCCCATGCGCAAGCTAACGACGTTGCTCGACGGTCTCGCGTTCCCCGAAGGTCCGCGATGGCATAGCGGCAAATTCTACTTCTCCGACATGCACGCGCACGAGGTTGTCGCAACGGACATGCAGGGGAATCGGAGCGTCGTGTGCGAGGTGCCGAATCGTCCCTCGGGCCTCGGATGGCTTCCCGACGGCCGCATGCTCGTCGTCTCGATGCGCGACCGGAAGCTGCTCCGTCTTGAACCTGATGGCCTCAAGACGGTGGCCGGCATGAGCACGCTCGCGCCGTTCGACTGCAACGACATGGTGGTGGACGCGAAGGGCCGCGCCTACGTCGGCAACTTCGGTTTCGATCTTCATAAGGGTGAGACGCCGCGGGCCACCACGCTCGTGATGGTCACGCCGGAGGGCAAGCCGAGTGTCGTCGCGGAGGGCCTCGAGTTTCCGAACGGCAGCGTCATCACAGCCGACGGGAAAATGCTGATCGTGGGCGAGTCGATGGGCCGTCGGCTCACCGCATTCGATATCAACGACGACGGGACGATACGCAATCGGCGCGTGTACGCGGAGCTCGGAAAGAACCTCCCCGACGGAATCGGCCTGGATGCGGAAGGCGCGGTGTGGGTCGCGTCGCCGATGAGTCATGAAGTGATCCGCGTCAAGCAGGGCGGCGAGGTGACGGAGCGGATCAGGGTCGCGACCGAGGCATTCGCATGCATCCTCGGTGGTCCGAACGGCCGCACGTTGTTCATCGCGACGGCGGAGAATTCTGATCCTGAAAAGTGCGCGCGCGACCGCACCGGCAAGATCGAAGTCACCGAGGTGGAGGTCCCCCACGCCGGCCTGCCGTGAGTCAGCGAAGGCTTGCGGCGACGATCAGTTGGGCGCCGGATTTTTCATCGCGCGTTTGTAGACGTCGCGGGCATGCAGGCGTTCCAGGTATGACTTAATCGTCGGACTGTACTGATCGCCGATACCAACTCTAGAGCCCAGTTCAAGTGCGTAGCGGACCGATATGTCGGCGGCGGTGAAGGCTTTGCCCACCATGTAAGGAACCTCGTCCAGCCGCCGCGACACGAGCGCGAGCCGGTTCTGGAACAT
>JASHQJ010000214.1 GCA_030037595.1 Candidatus Binataceae bacterium | reverse complement strand
TCAGGCCGGCGAGACTCCCGGATTCGAGGGTGTTCTTGAGTTCGGTCAGGACCTTGTTGTCTCCGACCTGGACGCCGCGGAGCGTGCCGCCCGATACGTAACCGGGAACGCCGCTTTCCGTCGATGCCACCGCCATCACCTGCGACGTGACAAACGGTGCAACGGCGCTGACTTGGGGAATCGCCTCGAGTTTTCTCAACAGGTCGGCGGTCTTGAAGATGCCGCCATCGGTGCGTTCGACGGTCAGTTCCGGGGTGAATGCGAGGAGGCGATCGCGCAGATCCTCCTGGAAGCCGCTCATCACGGCGAGAGTGACGGTCAGTACGAAGGTGCCCAGCGTGACGCCCGCGAGCGAGATCAGCGCGATTACCGAGACGAAGCGCTCGCGCCGGCGCGCCCGCAGGTAGCGCAGTCCGATCAGGACCTCGAAGCGCACTCGAATCCCTCCGGCCGGCTAAAGCGCGAGCGTAGCTCAAAGCGGATAAGCGCTGCCCCTGCTGAATGACGTTGATCCATCTGAAACGGAGGGTTCGACTCAAACATCCTTTCCGAGAGTTCAAAGTTTTGCAACGTTCAGCCTTGCAGAAACGCCATCCCGTGAAATACTCTCAGCGTTTGATAAGGGACCGGCGGGAGGTGCCTCGCATGAACCGCTTTTGCGTCAGTGTTCTGACAGCGGCCTTGCTGACCGCGTTATTCGCAATTCCTTGCGGCGCGGCTGAGGCAGACGGCGTCGGACCGCAGACCGAAATCCAGATGAACTTCCAGAACGTGGATATTCCCGTGCTGGCCAAGTTCGTCAGCGAAATCACCGGCAAGAACTTCATCCTTGACGAAAGTGTGCGGGGCAAGGTTTCAATCATGGCCCCGACCAAGGTTACTCCCGACCAGGCCTACCAGCTCTTCCAGTCCGTTCTGCAGGAAAAAGGATTCACCACGATCACTGCGGGCAAGGTGATCAAGATCGTTCCCGCCCGCAACGTCCGCTCCGACGCACCCCTCACCGAATCGCAGGCGCCCGCAGAGGTGCGAGGCGACGAGTACGTGACCCGGATGGTGCGGCTCAGGAATATCGACGCCGCCGGGATCGTCGGCGCGATCCAGCCGATGGTCTCGCATGACGGCCTCGTCGCGGCGTTCCCTGAAGACAACACGATCATCATCACTGACGACGCCTACAACGTTCAGCGGCTCTTGCAGATTATCGGCGCGCTCGACGTGCGTGGTGAGCAGCAGAACGTACGCGTGATCAACTTGCGCCTCGCGTTCGCGGGCGAGCTCGCGCCTGAAATCGAACAGATCATGAACGCCCGCCTCGGCATCCAGGGAGGCTCGAGCGCTACCGGCGGCTATCCGCGGCCGGGGGTCGGAGTTGTCGCGCCCGCGACGCAGAGTTCTTCGACGGGCTTCAAGGTCATCCCCGACGAGCGGACTAACTCGCTGGTCGTGCTCGCGCCACCGATGCAGATGCGGGAGATCGAGGAGATCGTTCAGCAGCTCGACGTTATTCCGCCCAACGCCACTTCGCGCATGCACGTGTATCGCCTGAAGAACGCGCAGGCGATCGAGATGGTCCAGGTGCTCAACAACCTGATGAATGGCGGCAGCGGTCCGAGCACGCTTTCGCCGAGCACTGGCCGCGGATCGCTCGGGCGCGGCAGCTCGCTTGGCATGTATAACGGTAGTTCGTTCGGCTCCGGGTACGGCGGGATGAGTGGCGGCTACGGCGGCATGAGCGGCATGAGCGGCACCTCGTTCGGCAGCAGCAGTATGGGCGGAATGGGTGGCATGAGTGGGATGGGCGGTATGAGCGGCGGCGGCGGCATCATGCGCGGCTCGGGAGGATACGGAGCAAGTGGCGCGGGGGCCAGCGCGAGCAGTAACGGCAAATCACCGGATTTCGTCTCACCCGTGAGCATCACCGCCGATCCCGCGACCAACGCGCTGGTCGTCAGCGCGGCGCCGCAGGACTGGCAGACGCTTAAGAATATTATCGATGAACTCGACGTTCCGCGCGTGCAGGTTTTCGTGCAGGCCGTGATCGTCGAGGTGCAGGCCGAACGCCAACGCGAAATCGGCGTGAACTTCCTGGGCTCGACCGCGATCAGTGGCAGCACGATCGGAGTCGGCACCCTGAACTTCGGCAACCTGCAGACTGCGCTTGGCAACCCGCTTGGACTGACGGGCCTCGGCCTCGGTCTCGCGTCGGGCAGCACTTGCTCGATTCCGGCGGCGGTCGCAGCGGCGGCGACGACGGCAGTAAGCGGCACCACGACAGGAACGACCTCGACTTCGAGCGGCACGGTCAACGTCCCGTGCGACCTCGCGCTACTGACTGCGCTCGAAGTTGATACGCATGCGAACGTGCTCTCCGCGCCGACGCTGCTGACGGCGGACAACGAGGAGGCGATGATTGTCGTCGGCCAGAACCTCCCGTTCGTTGGATCGGCGGCCGCCAACGCGGGTCTGCCGGGCCAGATCTTCAACTCGGTCGACCGGCAGAACGTCGGTATCACGCTCGACATCATCCCGCAGGTTTCCGAGGGCGATTACGTCAAGCTCGATCTCTATGAAGAGGTCTCCAACGTCGATCCGACGACCGTGAACAACACGCTCGGCCCGACGACAACGATACGTTCGGCATCGACCGCGGTACTCGTGCAAAATCATCGCACGGCTGTGATCGGCGGCCTGCTGTCGAGCACCGACAACATCAACAATCAGGGCGTGCCGTACCTCTCGAGCATCCCGTTCCTCGGCAACCTGTTCAGCGACAAGAGCCGCGACAAGGCTAAGGACAACCTGCTGGTGTTCCTGACGCCTCACATCGTGCGCAACAAATCGGATCTCCGCGAACTGTCGCTGGCGGAACGGCAGAACTTCGTGAACTCCTTGGGCCGCAAGGAGATCCACGATATGCCGGCATCGCAGATCCGCGAGATCTACAAGCCGAGCTTCTCGATCGCGGTTCCCCCCTCGGCTGAGTTGAACGCGCCCTATGGTGCTCCGCCCACGGCACCCGGGCCGGATAATCCCGCTCCCGATGCGACCGGCGCGACGCCGTTCAACACGACCGAAGTCCCTCGGGGCATGACGACGACCTATCCACGAGCTGCGACAGCCTATGCTCCGGGATCGTCATATGCGCCGGGCGGTTCTTACGCGCCGAGCTCGTCGCGATATGCCACGGCTCCGTCGGCGCCTGCGGCAAGCGCGCCGCTCGACGCGGGCGCGGGTGCAGTGTCACCGTTCAGCGACGCGGCCGCGGGAGCTCCGCCGGCAGGCAGCAAGCTCGATTCTGCGAGCGGCGTGACGCCGTCGATCGCGCCGTAATCAGACGCAACGATTCGCTTCAGGCGCGCATCGCGAAGTCTGCGATGCGCGCCTTTTCTTGCGTGCGCCGCTTCACTGCGCGCATTGTGGATAGTTGATGGCTCGCCAGGTCGGCGCCGTGCAGGCGCGCATCGAGTACACCGGCATCAGCGCCGTCGCCGCCGCAGTGCGCGCGATGCCGCTCGAGCGAGCCGTGAAGGCGGGCGCGGGTATCGGGGCGCTCGCGATGCGGCTCGATCGGCCGAATCGCCCCATCGCGCTCAAGAATCTCGAGATTGCGTTTCCCGAGAAAACCGTTGCCGAACGCCTGCAGATCCTGCGCGCGATGTACCGGAGCTGGGGCAGGATGCTCGCGGAGTGGACGCACTTCGGCGAGCTCAGCCGCGCCAACATCGAAAAGGTCGCGACTTACGAAGGCGAGGAGAACTGGACCGCTGCCGAGGAAATCTCGCGCGGGCGCGGGCTCCTCGTGCTGACCGCTCACTACGGCAACTTCGAGCTGATGCAGCTGATGCATTCGATCTACGGCTACCGCATCGCGATCGTGCATCGCCCGCTGCGTAACCCGCTCGTGGATAGCGCCGTGTGCGACGCGCGCATCCGCTTCGGCAATCGTGTCATCCCGCGCAAGGCGAGCGCGCGCGACATGCTGACACTGCTCAGGCAGAACTGGATGCTCGCAATCGCGCTCGACCTCGACGTGCGCAAGGGCGTGTTCGTCGATTTCTTCGGGCTCGCAGCGAGCACCAGCGACAGCGTCGCGCGGCTCGCGATGGCGACCGGCGCGCCGGTCGTGCCGTGCTTCATGGTGCGCCAGGGCGAATCGATTCATCACAAGCTCCGGATTCTGCCGCCTGTCGAGATCGTGAGGACGCGCGACCGTGATGAATCCGCGCGTGAAAATACGCAGCGCTTCACCAGCATCATCGAGGCGATGATCCGCGAGCATCCCGATCACTGGAACTGGATACATCGGCGCTGGAAGACGCGACCCCCCGGCGAGGAGCGCTTCTACTAGCCGGTCGGAAACTTTTTCCGGTAGGTTTTACAAGCGGACAATGATGGACGATCGGCGGCGAAAGAACGGCGAAGGCGAGCCTCGATACCACGAGCCGCCCGCCGCCTACATCCCAAGCTGCGGCGTGCTCTGCGATATGTTCTGGTGGGCGCGCCGCCGCTCGCCAACTCCTGGAGCCGACGTCCCCGACCGCCAGGACGAGCGGGCCGGGGACGCCGACGATCCTCAGCCGGTGCCGAGCGCGCCCGCGCGGTAGCGCCGCCACATCGCGTTCGCGAGCTGCCGCGAATTCGCAACAGTGCCGCAACGCGCGAAGTAATCGCATACAGTTTCGAGATCGCGCATCAAAAGTTCATACGCGTTTGGATTGAAGCGCGCGTCCACCGCCGGCGGAAAATCGATCACGAACGGCTCACCCGACCAGTACAGGATGTTGTACAGCGGGAGGTCGCCGTGCACACGATGCGAGTCGAGCATCAGCGTCACGGTCGCGACGATTCGTCTCAGGCAATGCTCGGCGTTGTCGCGTTCGAGCTTCAGCCGCTGCAGCATCGGCGCCGCACCATCAGCGTCGCCGAAGTATTCCATCAAGAGCGCGCTATGCGATCGCGAAATCGGTTCGGGCACGCTCGGGCCGTGCGCGTGCATCTCGGCGAGCGTTTCGAACTCCGAGTTGACCCAGACGCCTTCGCGCATGCTGAGGCCGTGGCGCGATTTCTTCGCGATCGCGAGCTTGTCGCGCCGGCCGAGCGTGCGATTTCGTCCGGCCTGGTACAGAAAATCGTTGCGGAAGCTTCGCTCCTCGATTGGACGATAGACCTTGGCGGCAAGGAACTCCCTGCCGGTTGAGGCGCCCGCCGCGCAGCAATAGACGTCGGCCTCCTTGCCGCTGCGGACGCGATAGAGAACGTCAGTGATGAGGCCGTCGGCGAAAAATGCGCCCAGGGCCTCCGCGGTTTCTTCGTCGATCATTTCCTGCTCCGTGATTTGAGGTTAAATCCCTGGGTGCGGTTGTCATCTTTCGGTCCTCCATTTCGGTTAGGTGCGTGCGCCGCGTCGCGATCACGGGGACGTGCGCGACCGCCTCGCCGCCGCGGCGAAACGAAAAAGCCACGGGGCGAATGCCTCCGTGGCCGTGATGCCGATTGCTAAAGCTGTGCTAGCGGATGGTCACGGGAGGCGTAGTGCGGCGCGAATCGACGGCTTCTTCGATCTTCATGTTCATCGCGGTTTACCTCCCTCGCAGAAGTTGTCGCGATTATACAGCGCACCCCACCGAATGCAATTGGGCGATCGTTCACCGACTCGATCACGTCTGTAGCGCGCGGTGGGGATGACGCGTTTCATCCTGAAGCCGCTTCGAGCGAGCAGCGCGCCGAACTCGCTTGGATTTCGTTCGCATCCGCCCGGCAGGGGCAGCATGTTGAGGTCATCGAGGAAGACCACGAGATCGTCGCCGCCGGGTGCGATCTTCTCCGGTTTAACGTTTTCGATAAGGAGCAGCCGCGCTCCCGGCTTGAGCGCGAGCCGGCAGTTCTGAAGAATTCGGATCGCTCGTCGTTCCAATCGTGGATGATGCTCAGCACGATTGCGGCGGCGACTGCCGGCACCGACTCGAAAAAGTTTCCCACGATAAACTCGCATCGATTCGCCGCGCCGGCCTCGGCGAAGTTCTTTCTTGCTCCTTCCGCGCAGGGCGGCAAGTCGAACACGATTCCGCGCATCGAAGGACTTTTCTTCAAGATCGCGGCCATCAGTTGACCGGTTCCGCCGCCTTCGCACGTTCGGTCGCTAAAGCGGCAGGTGGAGAGGTGAAAAATGGGCAAGCAACAGACGTTCGCGTTGGAGGCGTGGCGGAACAAGGGCAAGGTGACGCGCTGAAAGCAGTTCCTTTGCGAGATGGACGCAGTGATTCCGTGGGCGCGGCTGGTCGGGCTTATCGAACCGCACTACCCGAAAGCCGGACAGGGCCGCCAAGCGCTGGGGCTGGAGAAGATGTTGCGCACCTACTTCCTTCAACAATGGTTCAATCTGTCGGACGGTTCAATCTGTCGGACCCGCAGGCCGAAGAGTCGCTGTACGACATCGAATCGATGCGGCGCTTTGCCGGAGTGGAGTCGGGTGAGGAGTGGTTCCGGACGAGACCTCGATCCTGCGCTTTCGCCATCTGTTGGAGCGCGCACAGCTGACGCTGGCGATATTCGATGCGGTGCAGAGTCTGTTGGCAGAGCGCCGGCGGTTGGAGCACTCGGGCACGATCGTAGATGCGACCATCATCGACGCGCCCGCTCGACCAAGAATGCGGGCAAGGAGCGCGACCCCGAGATGCGTTCAACGCGCAAGGGCGGGAGCTGGCACTTTGGCATGAAGCTGCATATCGGGACCGAACCGAACAGGACCGTGCATAGCCTGATCGCGACCGATGCGCAGGCCGCCGACATCACGCCGATGCCGGCGCTGCTGCATGGCGGGGAGCGCGAGGTTTTCGGCGACTAGGCTTATTGGCGCGAAGCGGATCGGCAAGCTTACCAGGCGCGCGGCCTGCGCTACCGCATCAATCGGCGCCGCATCGCCGCCCGTCCGCTTAGCCGACGCTGGATGCTGCTCAATCGGGAGCGCTCACGCATTCGGGCGCGCGGCGAACACGCCTTCCGCGTCATCAAGCAGTTGTGCGGTTTTACTAAGCTCAGGTATCGCGGCCTGGCTAAGAATCTGGCCCGGGCGCAGACCATGTTTGCACTCGCTAATCTCTACCAGCTGCGACAAAAGCTGCTGGCGCACCCATCGCGCTTGGCCTTGTGATCTGCCCACTCACCACAGACCAGCCCCCAGCGCCCAAACGCAATGCGAAAGGCCCCGCTCGACGCACAAAGTATCGTCGCGAAGTTAGCAGTCCATTCGCAGGACGTTACAAATACCCACTTATGCAGAGTCTCCCTCTAGGAGAGGGTTTGGGAGAGGTGATGCGCACCGTGTTCAACGCCCACTGCACTCTTTTACCCAGCGGACACGAAGCCTTGGCTGTGAAAAGAGTCAGCAGCCGTTGAGCGCCAACGGGTAAGCTCTGCCTCGCCCTT
>JASHQJ010000213.1 GCA_030037595.1 Candidatus Binataceae bacterium | reverse complement strand
ATGGCGCTGGCGGAGCGCGGGCTCAAAGTGCTGGTGATCGACATAGATCTCAGCGGCCGCCTGAGCTCGAGTGAAAAGAATGCCGGCGGCGTGCGCGCTACCTGGTGGCAGCCGGTTAACATCGCGCTCTGCCGTGCTTCGATTGAATACTACGCGAACGTTCGCACCGAGGTTGGCTTCCGACAAAAGGGTTATCTCTGGCTCTACGACGATAAGACCTGGCAGCCCGCGCTCGATCACATCGACCTGCAGCGCAGCCTCGGCCATCCGATAGAGACACTGACGCCCACGGAGCTTACGCGCCGCGTACCCGAAATCGACAGGCTCGACGAAATTGCCGGCGCGACGTTCTCACCCGACGATGGTCTGATCAACCCGAACCTTCTGAAGGAGCATTATCGCCATCACGCGATCAGGCGTGGCGCGCGGTTCCTCGATCGCGTTTACGTGATAGCGATTCACACGGCCGCTTCGGGCGCACATCTCGAATGTTGGCAATCAGACCGTCCGCTTTCTGACGAGGGCCTCGGGCGCATTATGACGCAGGATGGCCCGGGCGAGGCCGAGACCGGCCGCACCTTCGAACTAACCGCCAACGCGATCGCGATCACGAGTGGTGCGTGGGCGCCAGCCGCGTTCCGTTCGCTCGGGATCGCAAACTACACGGAGCCGATTCGCCGCCAGATTTGCCTGGTCGACAGTCGCGCCACGAATCTGAGCCAGTACGGAATGATCGTGGATACGTCGGGCGTTTACTTTCATAACGAGGGGCCGCATATCCTCGCCGGCTATTCACCGCCCGATACTCCGCCGGGCTATCACTTCCATTACGATGGCGAAGCGTTTTTCCAGAACGAAATCTGGCCGCGGCTGTTCGCGCGGATGAGCGTGATGGAGCGGCTTCGACACGTAACCGGATGGGCGGGACTCTACGAGGTGAGTCCCGATCGTAGCGGGATCGTCGGCCGCGCCGCGCCGGGCGTTTTCGAGGCGCACTCATTCAGCGGCCGCGGCGTGATGCAATCGTGGGCGATTGGCCAGGCGCTCGCCGATCTTATCGCGACCGGCAAGTACGGCGCCCACGACGCCTCCGCGCTAAGCCGCGAGCGATTCATACGCGGCGAGCAGGTCTGGGAGGAACTTCACATCTGATTGTGGCGCAGTCGCATAGGTGCGCTAGTCCTCGGTGTCGAGCATGTAGTGCCTGAGGCGCTCGCGGAAGGTCAGCGGCCGCTTCGGCTGCGGCGCGATATTCTCGCCGTCGAGACGCGTGATTAGCTGACGCCCGAGCGCGGCAGGATTCATCGCGTCACCGGTCGGCGTGTCCTGCAGGATTCCCAGCTCCGTGTCGTGCTCAGTGCCGAACTCGTTGGTGAGAATTGCGACCCCAATCTTGTCGTCCGGCATGAAGCCGATCCACGAGGAGAACCCGCCGCGCTTCGAGGCGCCGTTCTTCGAGTAGATCACGGTCTGTGCCGGATCCTTGCTGAAGATTTCCCAGCCAAGTCCCATGTTGAAGCGCTCATCGGGCGGTGTCATGAACCAGATACGATGGGTCACGCGGAGCGCCTCGGCGAGGTGCGGCGAGATGTCCTTGTTGAGCACGCCAATATTGGCCTCGACCCACGTCAGCATGTCGCGCGCATTCGACTTGAGGTCCGCCTCCTCCATCTCAACTGAGCTCTTGCCGATGTAGCCCTGCGCGAGCGGCATCGACGCGGGGGGATTGGTCAGCGTATGCGACATCTTGAGCGGCCCCGTGACCTCCTCGGCGAGGACCTCGTTCCAGCTCGGTTTTCCGTTGGGGCCGGCGAGCGCGAAGCCAAGCGTTACGTATCCGACGTTCGAGTACAGGACCTCGGGCGGGTAGGGCGGTTTGATGAAATCCTCCCACCACTTCATCAGGTCCGGCGACGGCGGCTGCCCACCGTAGAGCTGATCGCCCGGATGCCCCGGCACGCGGCTCGGGAACGACGAGGTGTGCGTCGCGAGTTCGAGCAGCGTCACTTTCCGGATCCCGCGGCCGTACTCCTTGACATCGGCCGGTAGGTAATCACAGACGCACGAGTTGATATTCTTGAGCGGCGGTCTGCCGCTATCCGACGTCGTCTGGTACGCGAGCATCGCCGCGCTGAACGTTTTCGTAACCGAGCCGATCCCGAACAGCAGGCCGGGCGTCACCTTCTTGGGCGGCATCCCGCCGTCGTCGCCGTACGAGAGCAAGTATTCCTTGCCCTTGTAATAGACCGCGACCGCCACGCCGTGCGTGTTGGTGCGCTCCATGTAGGGCGTGATCATCTTTTCAACGATCGCCGGCGGGTTGGGTGGAAGCGATGCCTGCATCAATTGTCTCCTAAGACGCGCTGAAACCTGAGCAGCGCCGTGCGCCCACTCCCGGTTCCAATCAAGAGAGCAGGGCGGAGCGGGAAAATGCAATCCTGCGCGCTTCCAGACTGAACTCGAACGAGTGTAAGGTCCGGCCGCCGGGTTTCCTCCCCTTGCCAGTGCATGATATTTGATTGACTCCACGCGGCGGCCTGAGCTCAGGCTGCGGCGGGCGAGGAGGATGGATGTTTTCATCGATCGAGGACGTAATTGAGCGCTTCGCCAGCAACAACTACATCGCGAGCCGCCGCATTGCGACCGTCATCTATCTCGCAAGCGCCCTCAAAAAGCCGGTGCTGGTCGAGGGGCCCGCGGGTGTCGGCAAAACCGACCTCGCCAAGGTGCTCGCGGCTTCGCTCGGCCTCGACCTCATCAGGCTTCAGTGTTACGAGGGCCTCGACGAGGGCAAGGCGCTCTACGAATGGGAGTACGCCAAGCAACTCCTCTACACGCAGATCCTGAAGGACAAGATCAGCGAGGTGCTGGTCGGCGCGAAGGGGATGGCCGAGGCAGTTGATCGTATCGCCAAGGAAGACGAAGTGTTCTTCTCCGAGCGCTTCGTGCTGCCGCGCCCGCTCCTGAAGGCAATCTCCAGCGAGAAGCAGAGCGTGCTGCTAATCGACGAGATCGACAAGGCCGACGCCGAGTTCGAAGCGTTCCTGCTCGAGCTGCTGTCCGATTTCCAGGTCACGGTGCCGGAGCTCGGCACCCTCAAGGCCAAGCATCTACCGCTCGTGATCCTGACCTCGAACAACGCGCGCGAGATGTCCGACGCGCTGAAGCGCCGATGCTTACATCTCTATATCGATTTCCCCGACCGCGCGCAGGAGCTCGCGATCGTGAAGCTCAAGGTGCCCGAGGCGGCAGAGAAGCTCGCGCAGGAAGTCGTCGGCGTCGTGCAGTCGCTCCGCAAGCTCGATCTAAAAAAGACTCCCGGTATCAGCGAAACCCTCGACTGGGTCAAGGCGCTCACGATCCTCAACGTGCAGAGCCTCGACCAGGAACTCGTCAACGAGACTCTTGACACAATCGTCAAGTACGAGGGTGACGTGCGCAAGGCGCAGGAAGAGTTGAAGGATTACGTGCGGCGGGTGCGCGCACGGCGCGGAACCGAGGCCGGCAGCGACAAGGATTTGCTAAACTAGAACCTGAGGCTCTGGCTGATGCAGGAAAAGCTGGTCGAATTCGCAAATCTGCTGCGCGAGAACGGCGTGCGCGTCTCGCTCGCCGAAACCCTTGACGCCTTCAGCGCGTCCGAGGTTACCGGGCTCGCTGAGCGCGAGGCATTCCGCTCCGCGCTCCGCTCCACGATGGTCAAGCGCGCGAGCGAGCTGCCGGTCTTTGAGGAATTGTTCGATATCTACTTCGCAGGCCTGGGCGAAATCATCAAGCAGGCAAGCCAGGCCGTGCAGAATGCGCTCTCGATGTCCGATCAGGAGTTCCAAAAATTCCTTGAGGACGTCGAGAAGATGCTTCAAAAGGAGGGTAAGAACCTCTCCGATCTCGCCAAGCAGTTGCTGCAGAACAAATCCGGCGCGATGGAAAAAGCGATTCGCGACGCCGCCCGCGCCATCCGTCTATCCGGCATCGAGCGCACGATCGAGGAGAACTATTTCGCCCGCGCCCTCGCACGTCAGCTTGGCCTCGACAAGATCGAAGCCGAGATCAAGGAACTGCGCGAGCAGGTCGAGAAGATGGATATCGGCTCCGCGATGAAGGCGCGGATGGAAGAATACCTGGAGCGGCGCCTCAAGGCCCTCGAGGACATCATCCGGCGCTACGTCCGCATGGAGCGCGAGAAGCGCGACATCAAGCAGAAGGACGACCCGCGCCAGACCCAGATCGGCGAGAAAAGCTTCTACTACCTGAGCGAGGAAGAGCTGAAGAAGATGAACGAGGCGGTGGTCCGCCTCGCGCAGCGCTTAAAGAATGTCATCACCATCCGCCGCAAGCGCGCCAAGAAAGGCCGCTTCGATATCAAGCGCACGCTGCGTCACAACCTCGAGAACGGCGGCGTGCCCTTCAAGCTTCGCTTCGAGCGGCGCAAGAAGGAAAAGCCTCAAGTCGTGATCCTCTGCGACGTGTCGGATTCCGTGCGCAACGCGTCGCGCTTCATGCTCCAGTTCGTGTATTCGCTGCAGGATTTGTATTCGCGCGTGCGCAGCTATATTTTTGTCGCCGATATCGGCGAGGTCACCGAGCACTTCCGCAACAACGATGCAAAAGACGCGTTGGATGTGGCGCTCAAGGGCGATATCATTAACGTGTACGCCCACTCGAACTTCGGTTATGCATTTCGAAGTTTCGTTGCGGACCATATCGGGGTGATCAACAAGCGCACGACCGTGATCGTGCTCGGCGACGCTCGCAACAATTACAATCTCCCGCACGACTGGTGCCTGCGTGAGATCCGCCAGCGCGCCAAACGAATCATCTGGCTCAACCCCGAGAGCCGCAACACCTGGGGCTTCGGCGACAGCGAGATGGATCGCTACGCCGTGCATTGCGATCTGGTGGAAGAGTGCCGCAATCTCAACCAGTTGTACCACGTGGTGGATCGCTTGGTCGCAAGCTGAGCGCGCTCACGCGTGCGCTTCGCCGCCGTCTCAGGTTGACCACGGAGTGGCTTTGGTCCAAGATAATTTCACCCAACGCCGCACGGGCCGCATCGCAGAGCCGGCGCGCTTCCGAGGGGCAGATTAAAGCGAGCCTTTGTATGGCTGGTCACCGCGAAGATTTCATTCTCATGATGGTCGGCGGAATCACGCTCGACCCCTCGACCAAGATGCCGATCGTCGTTCTCAAGGACCCCGACAATAAGTTGAACCTCCCGATCTGGATCGGCCCGCTCGAAGCGACCGCGATGGCAACCGAGATCGAGGGGATCAAGCCGCAGCGTCCGATGACCCACGATCTGCTGCGCAACCTGCTCACCGAGTTCGGCGCCACGGTAGAGTCGGCTGAGATCACGGAGCTTCGCGACAACACTTATTTCGCGCGCATCAACCTTAAGACGCGCGAGGGCAGGGTCCTCGAGATGGATTCGCGGCCCTCCGATGCGATCGCGCTCGCGCTCCGCACCAAGTCGCCGATTTACGTCGCCAAGAAAGTCCTTGAGGATTCGAGTGAGCTGCACGAAGCTGAACGCGACGGCAGCGAAGAGACCGCGGCCTCCGACCAGAACCTCGCCGGTGTCTCGCGCGACAAGTGGTCCGAGATCCTCGAACGCATGTCGCCTGACGACTTCAAGTACAAGATGTAGCCGCGGAGCGATGCTCTCGTTTCTTTGCTCCCTCGTCATGCGGGCAGCGCCCGTAGGGAAGTGGCTGGCCGATGCCCTCATCGACACATCGCAAGCTCACCCGTAAGGAACTCAAGCAGCCCGACGAGTTCGAAACGCTGCTCGACGAAATCGGCGCATTCTTCGTCGAGAACCTTCAACAGATCCTGATCGCGAGCGGAATCGTGCTCGCGGTTGGCGCGATCGTCGCCAGCATCTACTTCTATGAGCGCCATCGTGACGAGAGGGCGGGCGACAATTTCTACACCGCGCTGCAGCAGCTCCGCGACAACAACTACAAGGCAGCGGCAGCGAGCTTCGAGGCCCTCGCCGCGGCCGAGCCGGGCCGCCGCGTCGGCCATCTCGCGCACTTCTACCTCGCGGGCGCGTATCTCGGCGAGAACGACCTCCCCAAGGCGCGTGACGCACTCGTTCAATTCGTTGCCGAGGAGCATGACCCGCTTTATACGAATCTCGCCCTAACCAACCTTGGCGTCATCTACGAGCGAATGGGCGATTATCGCAAGGCTGCGGCCGCCTATGGCCAGGCCGCGAGCGTCCCCGGCCCCGAGCAGCTCCGCGACGAGTTAGCGGTAGCGCGGGTGCTTGCCAAGGCCGGAGACAAACCGGGTGCAATCGCCGCCTACCGCGGCTTCCTCGCCCAGCATCCATTCGCGCAGCAGCGCTTCGATGCTCTCGAATCGCTTGCGATGCTAGGGGCGCAGCCCGAGGCGGGGGCCGAAGGAATCGGCGCGCCGATAGCGGCCGGTCCGATACCCGCCGCGCCATATGTACCCGCTTCGGCAACGGCCGCCGCGTCAGCCACGGCCAAGCCCATTCCCGCATCGCGGAAGCACTAGCCTTGTTATTCTCCTGTCCCTGACTAGTTGCTTTTCTATCTCCTCTTCCTGACCGGGAGAGGACTAAGACGATGATCCCGCTCGCGTCAATCACCGAGATCCCCAAGTCCGAATAGCCTCGCCCGCGGCTGATGCCGCAGGCGGAAGCCGCAAACCTTCAGAGATCGGGGCGGGGCTTTCTACGAAAGTTCGGCGCCGGGTGAGGGCGCCCCTCCACGGATACTCGCCTCGCGCAGCCGCGGCCCTTTCGCGGCGAGGCGAAGGATCTCATCCGCAACCCACTCAGCGGACCTAGGTGAGGTGCGTCGCCCGCATCGACTAGGCGCACTTGGTGGTTGAATTCTGCTCGTTTTCTCACTGAACTAAGCGTTCAGTGAAATCCTCGCGTCACAACGCTCACCACGAATCGACTATTAAACGGTGGGCATGCAACTTACGTCGATTCAATGCGGTCGGTTCCGTCTTCGGCATAGCGGCGATCCCGGGCCTCGTGAGGCCTCCGATACCGTACCGGCAGGCCACGCCAATTCCCGCAAGTGAGCTTGGACTGGCGCTTCTCGGCTTCGCCGCGCTCCTGACGTTCGGCATTATGCTCGCGTGGGCATGGAACCGCTCGAACGCGAGATAGCAAAGCGACGCGGCGCGAACTGGGGATACGGGTCCTCAGGTGGGCGAGCACCCTAGGGCGACAGGCACCGACGTTAGCCCGGCCATCGCGCTCGCCGAATGCTCCAAACCGCACGTCCGCACAGTTTTTTTGCTTTTCGAGCGTCGAAGCCGCCGCCCGGTACAAGTTCGCATAAGAAATATTATGTCAACTAGGTGGGGGATTAGGTGACAGTTGACACCAATCCAAAGAAATGGTTTAATCTGGACATCATGCAGACATTGCCTCAATTCGATATAGCGTTTGGGACAGACGAGAAATGCCGCAATTTCATTGTGAAAATGCGATGGCCTGATGGCGTGGTGAAATGCCCTCGATGCCAGAGCGATAAGGTCTATGCTCTGCCCTCGCGTCCGTTCCATTGGGTGTGCAAATCAGGACTGCAAACCGTCGATACTGGCACCGGCGAATTGTGGATTTGCCACAAGCGCAATGGCTATCGATTCAGCGTCACCAGCGCGACGATCTT
>JASHQJ010000212.1 GCA_030037595.1 Candidatus Binataceae bacterium | reverse complement strand
AGTACTCAGGAGTTGCGCCCTACGCCACGCCGGTAGCGATTGTTATCGTAGCCGGCGCGACGACCTATCTTTCGCTTGTTCTCGGCGAGCTCGTGCCAAAGCAGCTAGCGCTCCAGTTTCCTGAAGAGATCGCTGCTAGATTAGCGCCTGCGCTTTCGTTACTCGCTCGTGCGTGTGTACCGATCATCTGGTTATTGGACCATTCGACCAACTTCGTGCTGGGGCGCATTGGTCTGCGGACCGGAATTCAGCGGACCGTCACTGAGGAAGACATCCATAGCATAATCGCCGAGGGCGCCAAACTCGGCGTCATCCATCCTATCGAGCGCGACATGATCGAGGGCGTTCTCGAGCTGGAGGACGCGCCGGTGCGATCTATTATGACCCCCCGGCCGCAAGTGATCTGGATCGACCTCGAAGACTCGCGCGACGTGATTCTGAACAAGATCGGAGGCTGTCCTTATGCTCAGCTGCTGGCAAGCCGCGGCTCGATCGACGAGGTGGTTGGGATCGTGCGCAAGCAGGATTTGCTCGATCAAGTCCTGCGTGGGCAGGAGACAAACCTCGAGCAAGTCGTACGCCCTCCCCTGGTGGTTCCGGAGCGAACCTCCATCTTGAGGGCACTTGATCTCTTTCGCGGCACCCCCGTCAACGAAGCGCTGGTCGTCGACGAATTTGGCAGTATCCAGGGGATCGTGACACGTACCGATTTGCTCGAAGCGGTCGCAGGCGACCTGCCAAAGGTAGAAGGCGATTCGGTGGCCAAAGTTATCCGCCATGACGATGGTTCAATGGTGCTCGATGCGGCAACACCAATGGACGAGGTCCTCAAAATATTGCGGGCTGCATCGCCGCCGCCGGGAGACTTCGTTACGCTGGGCGGCTTCGCACTCTCTAGCTTTAGCCATTTGCCGCAGCCTGGGGAACGGTTCGTCTGGGGCGATTGGGATTTCCAGGTTGCCGAGGTCAATCGCAGCCGCATCGGCCGCCTGATAGTGCGGCCGATATCCACAGCCTCGAGCGTGAAAGGATGACCGCGCAGAGCTGGCTGCAAATCGCCGCAACCCTGGCGATTGCTTTTTTCGTCAGCGTACCGGCGGGGCGCTACCTCGGCCGCGTGTTCATGGATCGAAAGACCCTCTTTGACCCGATCTTCGACCCCATTGACAACCTGATTTATCGGCTCACTGGCCGCGAGCTGGCCGCGATGCCGATGAACTGGAAAACCTACACCCTGCACGTGCTCGCCACCAACCTCGTAATGCTCTTGATCGTTTTCCTGATTCTCGTCGCGCAGGGTCATTTGCCACTCAATCCGCGCCATTTTGCTGGCATGGAGCCGATGCTCGCATTCAACACCGCGATCAGCTTCATGACGAATACGGATTGGCAGAGCTATGGCGGCGAAACATCGCTTTCGAACCTGAGCCAGATGGCGGCGATCACGTTTCCGATGTTCACCTCAGCCGCGACGGGATTCGTGGTCGCGATGGCGTTTATCCGGGCCTTCGTGGTGACCGACGGCGGCGCCAATCTCGGCAATTTCTATCGCGACATGACGCGCCTTCTGACCCGCGTTCTACTCCCACCGACGTTTCTGCTCGCACTGTTCCTGGTGTGGCAAGGCGCCCCGCAAACTCTCACCACCAGTGTGGTGGCGCACACGATCCAGGGCGGCCTGCAAACGATCAGCATGGGTCCCGTGGCGGCCTTCGAATCGATCAAACATCTGGGCACCAACGGCGGGGGCTTCTTCAACGCCAACGCTGCGCATCCGTTCGAGAACCCCACGCCGGCGACCAACGTGCTGTTGACGGTGCTGATGATGAGCCTGCCCGCCGCCATCGTTATCGCATTTGGCGAGATGATTTCAAATCGCCGCCAGGCGTGGGTGCTCTACGCCGTTATGAGTGCGATGTTGCTCGCGATGCTGCCGCTGGCGGTGATTCCTGAGCAGTCGGGTACGACTACGCTTACTCGCGCCGGCATCGAAACTGCGGCAACGCCGACACAGCCCGGCGGCAACATGGAAGGAAAGGAAGTTCGTTTCGGAATTGCTTCGAGCAGTCTCTTTGCAACCGTCACAACGACCTTCACCACTGGAAGCGTCAACACGATGCATGACAGCCTTACTCCCCTCGGCAGTATTCCGACCCTGTTCGGGATGATGCTGCAGTGTGTGTTCGGCGGTAAGGGCGTTGGCTTTCTCAATGCACTTGTTTACGGACTCATTGCGGTCTTCGTCGCCGGATTGATGGTTGGGCGGACGCCGGAATTCCTGGGTAAGAAGATCGAGCGAGCTGAAATCATTCTGGTTTCGCTCACCTTGCTGATTCATCCTTTGATAGTGCTGGCGCCCTCCTCGTTCTCAATGGTGATGCCCTTCGGCGTCTCCTCCCTTGGAAACGCCGCGATGCACGGTTATTCGGAAGTCTTGTATGCATTCGTGTCAACCGCAGCTAACAACGGGTCGGCGTTCGCCGGGTTGAACAGCAACACCATCTGGTACAACCTCGCGCTCGGTATCGTAATCCTGATTGGACGCTATCCACCGATAATTTTCATGATGGGGGTGGCAGGCTCGGTGGCTGCCAAACCGACCTCGCCTCCCAGCGTTGGCAGCTTACGTACCGATACGCTGCAATTCGGGATCTTCTGGCTGGCGGTGATTCTGATCGTCGGCGCGCTCGCGTTCTTTCCCGCGCTCATTCTCGGTCCGATCTCCGAGTTCTTGGCGATGCGACGGGGGCTTCTCTTCTGATCAGCAGGCTCGATGCGCATGGCGATGGAGAGTCGAGAACTGGGCCGACGCACGATGTCTGCGCACGAACTCATGCGGCCGATTGCGGAGAGTCCTTACAGCCGAGCTCTGGTATTCGAGGCTTTGCTGGAATCGTTGAAAAAATTCGATCCGCGCCTGCAGGTTCGCAACCCCGTCATGTTCGTTGTATTTCTCGGGGCAATTGTCACGGCCGCGCTTACTTTGGACCCAGCGCTGTTCGGTCCATCCGACGCTTCGGTCGGATACAACGCCGCCGTCACGATCATTTTGTTGCTGACGGTGTGGTTCGCAAATATTGCCGAGGCCATCGCGGAAGGCCGCGGCAAAGCAAAAGCCGCCACGCTCCGCCAAACCAAGACCGAACTCAAGGCGCGGCGCATCAGCATCAGCGGCGACGGGATGTTTTCAAGCGCCCTCGCTATGCGGACGGGTAACGTGGAGGAAGTTCCCGCGAATGCTTTGCGCAAGGGTGATTTGATTCGCATCGATCGCGGCGATGTCATTCCCTCAGACGGAGAAGTGATGGATGGCACCGCTTATGTCGATGAATCCTCGATCACCGGAGAAGCTGCACCGGTGCTTAAAGAGCCTGGCACCGATATCTTTTCGTCGGTAACGGCCGGGACCCGCATAATCTCCGACCAGTTGTTAATAAAGGTCAGCGCTAATCCGGGTGAGAGCTTTCTTGATCGCATGATTCACCTGGTCGAAGGCGCGCGACGCCAGAAGACACCTAACGAGATCGCACTCACGGTTCTGCTCTCGATACTGACGCTGATCTTCGTGATCGTAGTCGCGGCGATGGCGCCGGTGGCCTTCTATCTGCACGCCAGGATCAACATCGCGGATCTGATCGCACTCCTGGTTGCGCTGATTCCGACCACTATCGGCGCGCTGCTCTCGGCAATTGGTATCGCCGGCATCGATCGCACAGCGCGTTTCAACGTCATCGCGATGTCCGGCAAGGCAGTCGAAGCGGCGGGCGATATTCAGACCATCCTGCTCGATAAAACCGGCACCATTACCGTTGGGAATCGTGAGGCGACAGAGTTCATTCCACTCGCCGGAGTTCCGGCACATAAGCTTGTTCAAGCCGCGTACTTGGCGTCCGCCTTCGACACAACTCCGGAGGGCAAGACTATCGTCGCGTCAGCCGAGAAATTGGGCGCGCGATCTGACGGTCAACTCGAACGCGCGCAGCGTTTTGATTTTTCGTCGCAAACGCGCATGAGCGGAGTTGACCTGCCCGACGGACATGTCGTGCGCAAAGGTGCGGTCGAAGCGGTCGTAAAGCACGTCGCTGAAAGATTCAATGCAGTCCCGCCTCGCGATCTCGAGGGAACTGTTGGCGTGATCGCTCAAGATGGAGCCACTCCGCTCGCGGTTTCGATGGACGGCGAAATCCTTGGCATCGTGCGGTTGGCCGACGTGTTGAAGCCGGGCATCCGAGAGCGCCTTGCACAACTACGCAATATCGGAATCCGTAGCGTGATGATAACGGGCGACAATCCGCTGACCGCCCGCGCCATCGCCAGGGAAGGTGGGCTCGACGGGTTTATCGCGGAGGCAAAGCCGGAGGACAAGCTCCGCATAATTCGTGAGGAGCAAGGTCGGGGGCGCCTCGTGGCTATGACCGGCGATGGAACGAATGACGCGCCGGCACTGGCCCAAGCGGACGTCGGACTAGCGATGCATTCCGGAACCATGGCGGCCAAGGAGGCAGCCAATCTTATCGATCTCGACTCGGACCCAACAAAGCTGATCGATCTCGTCGCACTCGGCAAGCAGATGCTGATAACGCGCGGCGCGCTCACCACTTTTTCGATCGCAAACGATGTCGCGAAATACTTTGCAATTATCCCAGGCATGTTCATCGTCGCGTTGCCGGGTCTGTCAGCGCTCAACGTAATGCATCTGGCCACTCCGCAGACCGCGGTGCTTTCAGCGCTGATTTTCAACGCACTGATTATTCCGAGTTTGATCCCGCTGGCTCTACGCGGCGTTCGGTTTCGAGCCATCAGCGCCGAAGCGACGTTCTACAGGAATCTGATGGTTTACGGCGTAGGCGGATTAATCGCGCCTTTCGTGGGTATCAAGATAATTGACGTTTTGCTGACTACTTTCCTTGGATGAAACCAATTCGAGAAATCATCGCGGGATCGATTCGCTTCTCGCTGGTCAGTTGGGTACTGTGCGGCATCATTTATCCACTGGCCGCTACCGCACTTGCCCAGGCCCTGTTCCCGTTTCGCGCGAACGGCAGCCTTATTAGAAATTCAGACGGCGTCGTGATTGGATCGGCCCTCGTCGGACAGAATTGGAGCGGGCCGCAATGGTTTCATGGCCGACCGTCCGCGACGCCGGCCAAACCTTACAATGCCTCGTCCTCCGGCGGCTCGAATCTCGGACCGACAAGCAAAGAGCTATGGCAGCGTCTATCGACTGATCGCGAGAGACTTGACCTCGCGCAGCCAAAGCTAAGGGTCCAGAAACTTCCGGCTGACATGCTTACGACTTCGGCTTCCGGACTCGATCCCGATATTACGGTCGCGAACGCTTTGATCCAGGCTCCGCGCGTCGCTGCCGCTCGAGGAATCTCGGTTAAGAAGTTGACAGAGCTGATCGCTAAACATGTGACCGGCCGCGACCTCGGGCTCTTTGGCGAGCCGCGGGTAAATGTACTGGAACTAAACCTCGTCCTCGACCAGAACTTTCCGACCGCGCCGATCATGCAAGAGTAGTAGCAATGTTTCGGCTGAACGTCGGACTAGAAAGCGTCGGCCCATAAGCTACTTCTTCTGAATCGATTCGAGATAGTCCACGAGTGCCTCTATTCTGGCGCGTACCGCCGCTTCGCTCTGCTCGCTATATTCCTTGCCTTTGAGCTGAAAGCTCAATCCCCAGAGCGGCATGGGACTGTCGAAATTGTAGTGGCCGGGCAAGCGCTTTCCACCGTCGATTATGTCGTAGATCTCCTGCCGGGGGAATTTGCCGCCATGGCTCCTGGCGATCAGTGTCAGATTCGCAGGCCAGTAGCCTTGCTTCTCGCCGGCATCCGGCCCATTGCCGGTAGCGTCCGACCCGTGACATCGAGCGCAGAACGTCGTGAATTCTTGCGCGCCGGACGGTTGGGCAGCGAATCCACGACCGGCCAGCGAGAGGAGCAGCACCGATGCGATGAGCATCGAAGTTCGGTTGGACATTTTCTGCGTCTCTAATTGTTCTTGCGACGACGCAGTGTACTGCTGCCGAATCGGCTTTAAAACTCTTCGGCGGTCCTCGCAATTCAGTCGGGACAACTTTTCGCGGTCGATCCTCGCTGCCTCGATTTGTAAGCCACGAGGCCGATCGCCGCGATCAGTACGAAAGGCATCAACGTCAATATTACGGTGCTCAGGTAATATGCTCGCAGACCCGCGCTGCTCGATGCAGCAAAACAGCTCGCACAGGCGTAGGCGAAGCGCGGCGCCAAAACGATCGCCGTGAACGCAATGCACCATGCACCAATACGGTTTAATGACGCTGCCATCGCTACATCGCGTGCCGGAATACGAGATCGGGCACGAGGGCCAACGCGAAACCCAGAAAGAAAAGCAGCGGTACTAGGACTATCAGATAGATCAGAAAGTGCTCGTGCTTGAGGTGCATGTAATTTCGAAGGACAAGGGCCGCCTTGATCGCCGCTACCGAAAAGATCAACGCGACTGCCACTTGACGCGGGATCGGCAGACCAAACAAAGACAGACCGACTGCAAGCAGTACAACCAGCCAGACCCATACGATAAAGTAGAGAGAATTCTCACTACGTTCTGATGTATCCGTACTCGGAGTGTTAGTCATCTTCTTTCTGTCAGGTCAGGTACAGCAGTGGAAACAGGAATATCCAGACAACGTCAACGAAGTGCCAATAGAGTCCGCCTAACTCTAGTCTTCGCTCAAGAAAGTCCCACGGTTTTTTTCTGAGCGCTGCCACGAGAAGGAATGAGTTGATGATGATGCCCGCGATCATGTGCAAGGCGTGTAACCCAGTCATCCCAAAGTAGAATGACCAGAAAAGACTTGTGCCCGGCGTGAACCCTTCACGAATCTCGGTTGTATATTCGATTGACTTGATACCGAGGAAGGTCAGTCCTAGAAGTACTGTTATCAACAAGAATAGACGAGTGCGTGCCAGATTGTGCGCGCGCGCGTAACCTAACGCCAGAATCATCGTAAGGCTGGACGTCACCAGAACCAGTGTGTTGACAGCTCCGAGCCGCCATTGCACGTGCTTTGCATCTGCAGCAAATGCACCGTGGGAGGCGAACGAAAACAGCACGAACGCCGTAATCAGCCCGCCGAATAACATGATTTCGGAGGCAAGAAACCACCAAATCGCCATCTTGCCGGGCGGAATACGACGAATCGTATCGTCGTATTCGTCCCGCTGAACGATAGTCTGAATGCCTGCACCCATCTTCCATTCACCGCACGCCGGGGTTGTGTTGCGACCTCAATCTGCCACCGCCTTAACATCGACTGGTTCGTCCGGCGCGACATCCTGGGGTATGAAGTCATGGAGCGCGCCCGGCACGCTGTACTCGTAAGGGTCACGATACACTCGCGGAGGCCGAGCGAAGTTCGGATGGTGAGGTGGCGAATCTACGGTCCATTCGAGCGTGTTAGCATGCCAGGGATTTCGCTCCGCTCGCGGTCCACGCGCGAGCGAATAGAAGAAGTTGATGATGAACGGCACCTGGGCAAGCAACAGAACGATTGCTCCGATAGTAGCAACAACGTGCAACGGCTGCAGGTGCTTCAACGAGTCATAGGACGATAGCTCGTAGATTCGCCGCGGACTCCCGCCCAGACCCACTAGGAACAATGGAATGAATACGACGTTGAAGGACACGAACGTAATCCAGAAATGGATCTGAGCCAGGGCTTCGTTCATCATTCGGCCGAACATCTTCGGGAACCAGAAGTAGATGCCGGCAAAGCCGCCGAAGAACACTACCGGGAACAGGGTGTAGTGAAAGTGCGCGACAACGAAATAAGTTCCGTGCATTACGATATCGACCGCTGCCGAACCCAGGAAAATTCCAGTCACGCCGCCAATGAGGAAGGTTGCGACGCCGCCAAGCGCGAATAGCATCGGCGAAGCCAAACGAATTGATCCGCCCCACAACGTTGCGATCATCGCGAAGAGGATGATTGCGAACGGCACCGAAATCATAATCGTCGTGACGCTGAAAGGGCTGGCCAGGCGCGGATCCATCCCAGAGACAAACATGTGATGCGCCCAGACGATGAAGCTCAGCAGACCGGCGCCGATCGTCGAATAGACCATCATTCGGTAGCCGAAGATCGGCTTGCGCGCGAAGGCGGGAATCACCTCTAGCATGATTCCGAATCCTGGCAGAGCCACGACGTAAACCTCCGGATGGCCAAAGAACCAGAAGAGATGCTCCCAGAGGAGAGGGTCGCCGCCACGATCGGGCTGATAAAATCCCGTGCCCATCGTGCGGTCGAGGAGGAGCATAATAGCTCCCGCCACCAGCGGCCCGACCGAGAGTAGAAAAACCACAGCCGCGGTCAACTCCATCCAGACCAGAAGCGGCAGGCGCATCAAGGTCATTCCGCGCGTGCGCAGGTTGAGGCCGGTAACAAGGAAGTTGACGCCGCCCATGAGAAACGACGCAAATTCGAGCGCCAGTGCGATGATCCAGAGATTCTGGCCCCAGGTAACTCCGGTATAGACCGCCTTATCTGACAGCGGTACGTATCCAGTCCACCCCGCGGCCGCGGGGCCGTTAGGCACGAAGAACGAGGCGATTAGCACGCTGGAAGCCGTAAACAGGGTCCAGAAGGACAACGCGTTCAAGCGAGGGAAAGCCATATCGTCAGCGCCGACCATCAGCGGGATCAGGTAGTTGCCGAACGCACCAAGCAACAGCGGCATCGCGACAAAGAACACCATGATCGTCCCATGCATGGTGATGAGCGCGTTATAGTCGTCCGGCCCTATCGGCCCCCACCCAGGGATCGACGTTTCGGGCCATGCAAGCTGCCATCGAATCAGGTAGCTCGATCCACCGCCGATAAGCGCCATCAGCGCCGACAAGGTCATGTACTGCTTGGCGATTACTTTGTGATCGGCCGAGAAAATGTAGCGCCGCACAAAGCCCAATTCATGTTCGTGCGCACGCGCGTCATGATCTACGGAACTGACGGCAACAGCAGTTGACATACCCTCACCCAGATACCTATTTGGCTCCGCCCGCTAAAGCTTCTGCGCGCCACCGCGCATAGTCGGATTCGGATTGAACGATCACGACGCCCCGCATCGAGTAGTGACCAAAGCCGCAGAGCTCCGAGCACGCGATCTCATAAGAGCCCGTCTTTGTTGCCTTGAACCACGCCACGATTCTGCGGCCTGGAACAACGTCCTGTTTAAGCCTGAAGTTCGGCACCCAAAAACTATGGATGACGTCCTCTGAGTTCAGAACAACGCGAACAACCTTGCCGACTGGAACGTGAAGCTCGTTTTCAAATGTCAAATCATTTGCGCCACCAAGCTTTCCGTCCTTCCCCGGATACGTGAAGTTCCAGTTGAACTGCTTGGCCGTGACTTTGACCTCGAGCTCGGCCTGCGGCGGATTTTCCTTGACCAGCGCCCAGGCGCGATGCCCAGCAGCATCGATTGCCAGGTCGAAGATCAGCACCACTGCCGCGGGAATAAGGACCCATGCGGCTTCGCGAAGCTTGGCGCCGCGGCTGTAGATCGCATGCTTCACGCGACCTCGCCGATAATGCAGGGCGAAGTAGACGAGCAGAATTTCGGCTACAACGAAGAAGAATCCGACCACATAGAAAATCAGTGTAAAGACCCAATCTATCTGGCCGCCAAAGGACGTGACATTTTCTGGAAGAAGACCAGCAACCATATCTCAAAAGCCCGTGACGAAGAGCACGTGGTGTGCCAAAAAAATCAAGCAGAACTAAGGGCACGATTCGGAATGACCAAAGCCCCCAGTGTTACGAAGAGAAACAAACTTTGGCCAACTGTATCGAATCGAACCAGCCGTGGCGCCGCGATGGTTTGCGCCAACTTCGATCCAATCGATGCTAGGCACAACTGATATGGAGGGTTGATTTGCTAGTCGTCGTGAGCGGCGGTCTAGGCTGCGGCGAGTTGGGTCTTCATCTGAACGAAGCGCGTGATGCCGCTGAGTGTGATGAGGCCGACGAATTGTCCGTTGTCAATCACGATCAAGCGGCCCGAGTTGACATCGTTCATCTGTTGCATCGCGGCGAGACCGCTCTCAGAGGGACCAATCTCAATGCTCGCATCCAGCGGGCGCATGAGATCGCGAGCCCGTTTGTGTGGGCGCTCTTCAACCGGGCACCTGCTAATCAGTTGCAGAGACAAGATTCCTACCACTCGCCCCTCGGCGGTGACCGGAAATCCGCCGTGCCCAAGTTTGAGAAAATAGTTCTCGACTGCATCAGGGATTGCGATCTCGGCGTCGAGCGTAATGGGCCGGGCCGTCATGATGTCGCCGACACGAATGCGTTGCAGAGTTTGCTCGACAATCGTTCCCTGGTAGCCGCTGGCAGCGGCACCGCGCAGAAAAAGTCCGATGAAGATTAACCAGAGCCCGCCGACCAGCGCGCCGCCAAAGATTTCGAGTATGCCGAGCGCCATCAAGCCCCAAGCGAGCGTTCTACCCCAATCCGCAGCGCGCGCAGTTGCGCGCTCGATACTGCCCCATCGCTTCCAGAGTGCGGCCCGGAGCAGCCGCCCGCCGTCGAGTGGATAGCCCGGCAACAGGTTGAAGATGGCGAGCGCCACGTTGATGAACGCAAGGTATCGGAAGACTGCGGTCCAGAGCGAGAATTGACCGGCGATCGCGGTCGCGTTTGCCACCAGCCAGAAGAACACGCCGAGCACGATACTGCTGAGCGGTCCGGCCGCCGCGATTTTGAGTTCGTCCTCAGCACATCTCGGCTCGCCTTTCAGATGCGCCATACCGCCGAAGATGAAGAGTGTGATGCGGTCGATGCTCTCGCCGAGGCGATTGCCGACCATAGCGTGACAGAGCTCGTGAAACAGAACCGACGAGAAAAAGAGCACGGCCGCGACCAGTCCAATAATCCAGTACTGCGAAGCGGCGTATCCGGGGTAAGCCTGCGGAAAATAACCGGCCGCCAGACTCCACAGGACGAGCCCAAATACAATCAGCCACGAATAGTCGATGTCGATTTGGATTCCGGCAATCTTGACGAGCCGGATTGCGCTTCTCGGTATCGCCGCCATAGTCTCTCACCGCTTGCTTCCGCGCCCTCGGATATCAATAATTGATGCGTGATTCTAGCCAAAAGTTAAGACTGTATAACAGCTAGCAGTCCATTCGGTTAACGAAACCAATCGTCGGCTTCAGTGTGAACGCCCGGTCCATCTGCCACTTTCTATGGGCGAATCATGGAAATATTGTGCCCTGGATTGCTATACTAACTCCCTGTAAATAGGAATCTGTCGGTTATCGAAAGCGTCGATCCGTGCCGTACAAGGAGTATTTCGAAGCTGCCAGTGAAGGCCTGATAGTTGTTGACCGCGGCGGATCGATTCTGGAAGTGAACCGCCAGGTCGAACGGCTCTTTGGTTATTCACCGAAAGAACTGGTGGGCGAACCGATCGAGCTGCTCTTACCGACCGCACTCCGCGAGCGTCATCGCAAACATGTCGAGGATTACTTCGCGGCGCCCCGCACCCGTGCCATGGGCATCGGCCTCAGCCTCGCGGGACGGCGCAAGGACGGCAGCGAGTTTCCAATCGAGATCGGCTTGACATATGCGCGCGGCACCTCGCGCGGCCACCTGGTGGTGGCTGCAGTCACTGACATCAGCCAACGCCTCGCGCTGGAAACTGAGGCGCGAAGGGCCGAGACGGTGATCACGCTCGGCACGTTCGCTGCCGGTATCGCGCACGACCTCAACAACCCTCTGCAGGTGATTCGTTCGCGCTCGGAATTGGTTCTGGAATCGCCGCCTTCGACGCCTGCATGCGAACTGAATGAAGATCTCGCCACTATCCATCGGCAGGCGGAACGGGCGAGCCGCATAATCGAGGGATTTCTCGAACTTTCGCGGCAGCGCGAGAAAGCCGTCGCGCCGCTCGATATCAATCAGCTGGTGGAAAACACGCTGCTGTTGATTGGTGAGCAGATGCGCAAGACGGGCATCGCCGTCCGAACCGAGTTGGACGGCGGTGTTGCACAAATCATGGGAGATGCAACGGCGCTTGAACGCGTGTTGATCAACCTGCTGAGCAATGCCCGTGACGCCATGCCGCAGGGAGGCGCGGTGACGATTGTGAGCCGCGAACCGAGCGACTCCCCCGGATGGCTACATCTAACTATCGCCGACACAGGACCCGGGATCTCACCCGACGCGCTGAAAAGAATATTCGACCTCCTCTACACGACCAAACAGAGCGGCACCGGCCTCGGGCTCTGGATGAGCCGCCGCATCATTCAGGAGCACAACGGCAGAATTGAGGTGCAGTCGGAACTCGGAAGAGGCACGACTTTCACCATCAAGTTGCCCGCGGCCGGAGCGTCGGACTAGCTTCGTAAAGTTGAGCGGCAGGGTCGCGATGGCAACTGAACGAATTCTTATTCTCGATGATGATCCAGATGTCGCCAGGAGTTGGGTGCGCATCCTGGAAACCGCCGGCTATCGATGTCTCTCGACCACCGAGCCTGAGGAAGCCCTGCACCTGCTCGAATCCGAGCATCCCGATTTGCTTCTGACGGATCTTCGCATGCCCCAACTCGATGGCATGGAGATGCTCAAGCGGTCGCGGAAGATCGATCCGCAGATGCCGGTCATTATGCTGACCGGTCACGCCTCGCTTGAATCCGCAGTGGCGGCGGTAAAGGCTGGCGCGTTCGATTTCCTGTCCAAGTCCTTCACCAACGATGAGTTGAGGCTTACTGTCGCGCGAGCGCTCACCAAGCGTCGCCTCGAACTCGAAAATCTGAATTTGCGCGAGCAACTCCAGGGCATTTTCGGTTTCGAAAACATCGTCGGCCAGAGCGCCGCGTTACAGCAGGTGCTCGAGCTGGTCCGCAAGGCGGCGCGCAGCGAGGCCAACATCCTGATCCTCGGCGAGTCGGGCACGGGCAAGGAGCTAATCGCTCGTGCGATTCACGCCAACAGCCCGCGCGCCGCGCAGCCCTTCGTGCCCGTCGATTGCGCATCGCTGCCGGAAAACCTGCTCGAATCCGAATTATTCGGACATGAAAAAGGCGCCTTCACCGGTGCGATCAATGCGAAGCAAGGGCTGATGGAATCCGCCCATCACGGCACGTTGTTTCTTGACGAACTCGGCGAGCTCCCGATCGGATTGCAGGCCAAACTGCTGCGCGCACTCCAGGAGCGGCAGATCCGGCACATCGGTGGTACGCGGCAGATCGATATCGACGTGCGCATCGTTTCTGCCACGAATCGCGATTTGCGTGCGCTCGTCACAGCCGGCAAATTTCGCGAGGACTTATACTTCCGCGTAAACGTGATCGATGTTGCACTGCCGCCGCTACGCGAACGCGCCGGCGACGTCGAGCTGCTCGCGATTAACTTTTTGCGGAAGTATGGCAAAAGCGGCGAGGCGTCGGTAAGGGGATTCGAGCCTGAGGCTATGGCGGCGCTCGAGTCGTACTCGTGGCCCGGCAACGTGCGCGAACTGCAAAACGTGGTCGAGCGGGCATGCGCTCTTGCCGACGGCGAGATGATTACTCTCGCAGAGCTGCCGCAGCAGCTGAGAGCGCCGGTCCAGCAGCCGGCGAGCGCGGCTCCGATCGATGCGGAATCAGCCAGCAAGCTGACCTTGAAAGAAGCCAAAGAACGATGGATCGGTGAGCTCGAGGCGGCCTACGTCGCAGACCTCTTGAAGCGCGAGGGTGGCAACGTATCAGAGGCTGCGCGCAAAGCGGGCGTCGACCGCAAGACGCTGCATCGCCTGCTCAACAAACACGGGCTTCGTTAGTAGCTGACTGGCAGCGTCGAGCTGCTGCCATTTTGTGGAGCTGCCCACCAACCACCGCCCAGGGCGACGAATAGCGCCGCAGTATCTTGATAGCGCTGTCCCAAGGCCTGGATATAGCCAATCTGCGATTGCTCGTATTGATAGTCGGCAATCAAGACTTGCAGGTAGTTGACCGTCCCTGCCCGGTAGTTTGCATCGATAAGGTGTAAGTTCTCCGCTGAGCTATTGAGCGCCTCGGATTCTGCCTTGACAGCCTCAGCATCGTGCTGGAGGGCGTCGAGCGCGTCGGCCACCTGGGCGAGAGCCGCGAGTACGGTCTGCCTGTAGTTTGCGAGCGCCTGTTGGTAGGCGTCGATCGCCGCCTTGCGCTGATACCAGAGCGTAGGTCCCTGGATCAGTGGCGTCGCAAGGCCCGCGCCCAAGGTCCAAAACTCAGCGCTGCTTCCGAACAAGCTGGAAAGCGATGTGCTGTTCAAGCCATAGTTGGCGTTGAGCGTGAAACTCGGCAGCATCGCGGCAGTCGCGACGCCGATCTGCGCGCTCGCGCTGTGCAGTTGAGCTTCGGCGACCTGGATATCCGGACGCTGACGGACCAAATCGGAGGGCAGGCTGACCGGAATCTGATTCGGAAGCGTGAGTTCGGCAAACGAGACCCGCGGCGGCGCCCAGTCTTCTCCAGGAGATCTGCCCGCAAGCGTCGTGAGCAAATGACGCGTATGGGCGAGTTGCTGACGAAGCGGCGGCAGGGTTGCCTCGGTCGTTCCCAGCTGAGTCTGGATGCTCAACAGATTTGAGTAAGGCACTATCCCGGCCTTGGCTTGAGCAGCGGTGATCCTCTCCTGCTCCTGAAGATATCCGATGAGGTGTTCGGTCGAATCGATTTCAGCTTGATAGGAGGCCTCCGCCACAATCGCGTTGACCACATTACCGGACAAGGTCAGATAAGCGCCGATCGCGTTGTAATACTGCACATCGGCCTGCGCGCTCAGGCTTTCCACCGTGCGTCGCTCTCCGCCAAAGACATCGAGCGTGTAAGAAACCGTGGTGGAGAGCGTGTAGAGGCTGAAGATGCTCGGCGATACATTTTCACCAAAACGAACCGGCGAGAACTGCTGGCGCGTAGGCTGGAAACTGGCGCTCAGTTGAGGAAAGAAGATTCCATAGCCGGCGCGCAGATTGTCTTCGCTTTGTTTCAGTGCAGCCTCTGCGGATTGCAGCGTCGGACTGTTTGCGGTGGCTTGCAGAATCAAGCCGTCGAGCTTGGGGCAGCCGAACAGTTTCCACCAGTCCGATGCGACCTCCACTCTGTATTCGAAGCGCTGGGCGCCGCCGACGGTCGCGATGGTGCTCGCCGGCTGCTCGCCACTGTCGTAGCGCTGCGTTGTGGGAGCGGCGGGACGGACGAAATCGGGCCCAACTGCGCATCCGGCAATGAAGCAAGAAAGCACGAGCATGCCGAACAGTTCGGACTTACCGCTACCAGTCAGGCGGCGCGCGCGATTATTTTCCCGCGACGTATACATCTACCAACTGACCCGGATAGACCGGCAGCTTCTCATTCTGTGCGAATCGGAAAATGACGGGCAATACCCTTACATCGACCCGCTCGAGACGCTCGTCAGAAAGTTCGATCTTCGGAGAGACGTACGGTTGTACCCTTACGAATTCCAGTGGAACGCTGATGTCGGTTCCGCGGATGAACATCCGTGCCTGCATTTTAGGTCCTAGCTGGAGCCTGTGAATCAGTATCTCATCGATGTAACAACGTACATTGAGGTACTCCTCCGATGGCCCCATCACCACCACGGGGTCGAAGCCCTGGGTATACGTATCGTAGGTGCCCTGGTTCGCAGTTACGTAACTGCCAAGTGCAGAGTTAATCGCTAGCACCCTGCCGTCGGTCGGCGCCTTGATCGTATACCACGCAAGCAGGGTCTTGGCTGAAACGTAATTTCTCTCATTGACTTCGAGGTTGCCCGCCGCCACTTTGACGGCGTTTCGCGCGTCGTCGAGTGTGTACGTGCTTATCGATTTAGGATCGAACCGATACGAAGCTTCATCCTTAGCGAGTTCGTCCCGGACATTCTTGAGTTGCGCCCGCGCATACGTGATTTGAGCCTTCGCAGCCTCCATGGTGGCTCGTTGGACTGACTCGTCGAAGCGCATCAGGACCGTTCCCTTCTGGACCAATTGACCCTCGTGTACCGGGATTTCGATGATGGTACCGGATATGTTCGGATAGATATTGATGTTCGCGCCGTTGTTTTGATGGCTTTCGATGATACCCTCAGCGTAAATTCCCTTGGCGTAAGGATTGGCCGCAGGATTGAACGCAGGCGTTTGAGGCGCCGCATGAAGGCCATAAATGTAGGCGCCAAACAGACCGACAATAAGTCCGAGGCTGGCCAGAACCAGTTCTACCCTAGGCTTCACAAGCAACTCCTTGCTCGAAGCCGGTTATGCGGCCGTCTTCCATTTCCATAATTCGGTTACTGAACTCGAAGATTCGGCTATCGTGAGTAACGATGATGATGCATCGCTCGGCCGTCAGAATCTCGGTCTTTACGAACGACACGATCTTGCGTCCGGTTTCTCCATCGAGAGACGCCGTCGGCTCGTCAAAGATCAGAATTTCGGGCCGATGAACGATCGCGCGCGCGATCGCGACGCGTTGCTGTTCACCGCCACTGAGTCTGGTCGGCGGAAGCGTGCCTTTATCCGCCAGGCCGACGATCTCAAGGCAGCTGGCGGCGGCGCGCAGAGCCTCTGCCCAGCTCCGTTTCTGCAGAATCAATGGAACTGCCACATTCTCCGCGGTCGTGAGTCGCGGAAAGAGGTGATAGTCCTGAAACACGAAACCTATGGTGTTGAGGCGGAAGTCCGCGATATTGTCGTCCGACAAGCTCCACAGATCGCGTCCATCTATGGTAACTGAACCGGAGTTTGGCCGGAGGATTCCGGAAATCATGCTGAGGAGAGTTGTCTTGCCGCTGCCCGACGGCCCCACGATGTAGAGCATCTCGCCCCAGTTTGCCTCGAAGCTCGCTTCTCTTACCGCGTAGGTCCGGGCTTCTCCTTGCCCAAACCACTTAGTGAGCTTATTGGCCATGATTGCCGCCTGCGGCATGTCATCCCCGGAAAATATCGAATGGTTCGATCTTCAGTACCCTACGCACGCCGGCATAACCGGAGGCACTCGCGATTATCACAACCAGAACAAAGGCCAGGCCCAGATTGGTGAAGGTCACGCGCGACGCGTATTCCGGCAACCTGAGCTTCGCGGCGGTTATCAGCAGCGTCGCGAGGCCAATTCCGAGACCATAGCCGACGAGTGCGGTAAATCCCGCCTGGAAGATGATCACGTAGACCAACTCACGGCCCTTGGCGCCCATTGCTTTAAGCGCCCCGAAGTGTTCGAGGTTTTCGAGAATGAACGTGTAAAAGGTCTGGCCGGTTATTGAGAGGCCCACGAGAAAGCTTATGACGGTCATCAAGAGCGTGTTGGTGCCGATGCTGGTCCTGTATTTGAGATAGTTGGAAATTCCGGTTTGGAATTCCCGGTTTGTCATGGCGAGGTAACCAAGTGCCGCGACTTGGCGCTTGATGTACGGGATATCTGAGTTAGCCTTGGGCTCAACCAGAATATAGGAAATGGTAAAGCGCATTGAGGGTATATAAGTGATCGACCGGTAGTAAGTGGTGTAGAGCGTCGGAGTACCAAAAAGGGCGCCGGTGGGTACCGTGGCAATGCCTACGATTTTGCCGCGATAATCGTTCAGTTCGAATTCGGTTCCGACCGTTGGGTTCCCGAGCTTGGGAAATTCCTCGTCTTTCACCGCTATGAATCCATTTTCGGCGAAGATATCGTCGATGTCACCCTGCAATAGCTTCGGTCTCCCGAGCAAACTGGTGTCATCTAGACCGATTACCGTGGCCGCCTGATAGGCGCCATCGTGTAGCCTCAACATCGCCGAATTGACGGAGAGCGGGACTGCATATTTGACACCGTTGATGCTTCGCACCGCGTCCAGCACGTAATCAGGCATAGGAATGCTGCCGAACACGGTATTGGTCGCGGCTGGGTCCATTACCCAGACCTTCGCACCGACGTTGATCACGGTGGCGGATGCCTTAGTGAGGATGCCGGCGAAGGACGATGTCATTTGAACGATGAGAAAAACCGAGAAGGTTGTTCCCACCAGGAGCGCCATGTATTTGCCCCGGTCGCTAACCAGAAGCTTGTAGGCGAGTGTGAAGATCTGTTTCATCGGCGCCTGAGCCCCGCCCGGTCAAACGATTCCTGCTCCGGGATCGACTTCCAGCAGGGATTTAACGATGGCCGTCAGATCAGCGTTGGAAAATGGCTTGCGCAGGTAACGCGAAGCTCCCGCGCGCGCCGCCTGATCGGCGACCTGGCCGGTGTGCTGCGCGGTCATGAGAATCACGGGCGTGATCGGGGATCGGCCGCGAACGTAGCGCGCGATCTCGAAGCCACTGCCATTGGGAAGGTTGATGTCCGAAAGGACCAGCACCGGGTGCGTCGTATCAAACAGCTCGAACGCTGCCGGTGCGTCATTGGCGACGACGCAATCGAAGCCGGCTCTTTTCAGGACGCGCGCGCACGTGTCTGCGACTTCTGTTTCATCGTCAACGATTAATAGTATATGGGCCAAAGTCGGCGCCTCCCGGAGTGCCGGCTGGACGACACCATTGTTGTCGAGGATCGTTTTGGTCGATTGGTTCACCGGAACTCCTGCCACGGTGGACCAATTCACAATCCGTGCCGCGTCCGGGGGGTTAAACGTAACCGCGCAGCCAGCATCGAAGTCCGTTCAAATTTTGCTTTATTCCCATTGGTGCGGGAATGGAGGTCATCCGGCGGATCGATTCCTCCAGCTCCGCCTGTGGAACCATAGCCGCAGGGTGGGGCGCGGATGCCCCAGTTTCCTAACGATCATCATCGCAGTTGCAAGGAAATGTCGATGGCACGCGCCGTGCACATGGGCTGCTCTGCGAACGAACAAAACAGCCAACGCAAGGCAAACAAAGCGAAACGGGAAGACCGAGATGAAGAGCCGAATCGAACTCGCAAACGAAGACCTCACCGACGCGATTCTTCCCTGCCAGTACGACGATCTGGTCAGGCGCCGCTCCTCAATTCCCGAGGGTGAATATCGCCTGCTGTGGGCCGTCCTTGAGGACGCGATCAGAACCTACGTCGCGAATCGCAGCTGTTCGAATGCGGCACAGCGCAGAAAGTTCGAGGAGGTGCGTGATTGGTTCGAGCCTGCTCAATCAGCGCGCGCTCTGTTCGACTTCCAGAACGTATGTGATCTGCTGGGAATCGATTCGGGCAAGCTGCTGAAAGGTCTCAAGTCTCTCGATGCGCGCAGCTCTTACCTGAAGCGCTACCGGGTTCTCCCCACCGCGGGAGCTCAAAAGTTGGCGGCCTGAGCACAGGCAAGCCGAGCCCAATCCATCAGGGGTGAGGTCATGAACATGCTCTTCACACTTCGGATTTTCGCGGGTTCGATTCCCTGGCTGCTCGCATGGACTCAATTCCAGGCTCAGCAGGCAAAGTCTCTGGCGCGTCGCTTTAGTGGAGAAGATCGATGAAAGACAAAGTATTCGTGAGAGAAGTGGCTGAACGATTCGGATGTGATGAACGCAGGGCCGAAATTCTGATCTTCGCCGTACTGCAGGAGTTGCGAGATCGTCTGACACCAACGGAAGCAGCGGACGCTGCGGCCCAGTTGCCGACCTCATTGAAGATGCTCTGGAAGTCCTTTGATTATCCCGGCCGCGGCGTTAAACGTGTGGATGGCTACCAATTCCTCGAGGAGGTCCAGCGTATGGTTGGGCTTGAGGATCTGCGCGACGCGGAAACTGCCGTGGTTTGCGTTTTTCGCGTCCTCCAGGAAGCGCTCAGCAGTCCGACCGGACTCGAAGGCGAAGCTCGCCACGTATTCAGCCAGTTGCCCTCCGACCTCAAGGAACTCTGGCTGGCCGCAGCAGACGAGGACCTCGCTTAAGCGGCGCGGAGGTTCAACGACGATGGGGTGCATCTCAATCGAAACGCGGGCCCCCGCACGCCACGCATTTCGCTCGCCTGCAGCGGAGGCAAGTCATTGGTGCTGTGACCTTCAGGTTTCAATGGAGAAGCTCGATGAAAGACGGGGCATTCGTGCAGGAAGTTGCTGAACGATTCGGGTGTGACGAACGCAGGGCCGAGATTCTTATCTTCGCCGTATTGCAGGAGTTGCGCGATCGTCTGACGCCGGCTGAAGCAGCGGACGTAGCCGCCCAGTTGCCCACGTCGCTGAAGATGCTCTGGATGTCATTTTATTGTCCCGGGCGCGGAGCTAGCTCTGTAACTGGCTGCCAGCTCCTCGAAGAGGTTCAGCGTATGGTTGGGCTTGAGGATCTGCGCCACGCCGAGGATGCGGTAGTTTGCGTTTTTCGCCTGCTCCAGGAAGCGCTCAGCAGTCCTACTGGACTCGAAGGCAAAGCTCGTCATGTCTTTAGCCAGTTACCCTCCAAATTGAGAGAGCTATGGCTGGCCGCAGCAGATGAGGAGTTTACCCAGGAGGTGGGGAGGTTCAACGACAATGGGTAAATGCATCTCAATCGAAGCCGCCCGCGCACGCCGAGCTTTGCGCTCGGCCGCGGAAGAAGAAATCTACCGCCGCGATCGCATGAAAGTGTTGCGAACGAAACGTCTCGAGCGATCTCGACACGGATTCTGGTTGGCGTTGAGCGAATGGCTCGGAATCAACGAAAGGTCCGAGGGTCCACGAAGCGCGGGGCGTGTTCATACTCCGGGCGCGTAACCCCGAATTCAATGGGCTTTAAGTATCGGGAATCTTAAGTGCAACAAACACCGCCACGTATTCCGTGCGGGCGGAAAATAGAAAGCAGTAGGAGGCAAACGACAATGGGATTGCTTGAAAAGTGGAGACCGGCAAGGGAGCTGGATCGATTTCGGAATGAGTTTGACGAACTGCTGGAGCGCTTCGGCTTTGATCGCGACTGGTTCGGCCGCTTCCCGGGCCGCGACCTGTTCGCCGATTGGCAAACCGGTGGCACGATGCGCCCCGCGATCGAATCGCGCGTCGAGGACGGCAAGTTGATCGTCCGCACCGACCTGCCGGGTATCGATCCCAAGAACGTCGATATCAAGGTCGTGGGCGACATGCTGACGATCAAAGGTTCACGCGAGGAAAAGAGCGAGACCAAGAAGGCTGACTACCTGCGGCGCGAGATCCGCTATGGTTCTTTCGAACGCTCAATCTCGTTGCCTGAGGGCATCAAAGCTGATGATCTGAAGGCCACCTATCATGACGGCGTGCTCGAACTTACGGCGCCGATGCCCAAGGAAGCTATTCCGAAGGAAGTGAAGATCCAAGTCGAAGCGCCGAAAGGCAACGCCGAGAAGAAAAGCGCCGCTTAAGCCTCCGACTCCCGGCAGCGGGCGGATGCTTTAGCCGAAGCACCCGCCCGCCAAGCGGCGACAAAGTCAGATGCAAATGGGGTAATCAAATGGAAGACGACAAAATCCCCGCGGAAAAATCGACCAAGGCCGGCATCGCCTCGGGCTGTCACGAAGAGATTCGCAAGCGCGCCTACGAATTGTACCTGGCACGACATGGCGGCCCGGGAGACGAGACGCAGGATTGGCTGCAGGCTGAAGCCGAGATCTTGTGGAAGATGACGCACTAGATAGAAGTACCTGGCAGAAGGAACCAAAAATGCAACGACCTCTTCAAATTACTTCGCGCGACTTCGAGTTGACGGACGCGATTCGCACAACGATCGAGCAACATGCCGCAGCCCTGGAACAATACTTCGGACGGCTCACCGGGTGCCACGTGGTGCTCGAAGCGCCGGCGGTTCATCATCATCGCCGCGGCGGTCCGTTCAAAGTCCGCATCGATCTCCGAACGCCCCAGGCAGAAATATCGATCAACAAGCAACACGCGGAAGACCTCCCGGTGGCGATCAGAGAGGCATTCGACGCTGCGCGGCGGCGCCTCGAGGACCATCTGCGCGAACTTCGCCGCGACGTGAAGTCGCGTGCGCCGAGAGGGCCGGCGGGCGGCGAAGAAGAAATTACCGGTGGAGACGAGGAGGGATGAACCGTCGAAGATACCTCGTCGGCGGGGCACTCCTGGCGACCGTCATCGCAGCTTCCTTCTCAATTGCGGCGGCGCAATCCGGCAAGCAGGACTATGATACCTACTGCGCCGACTGTCACGGTGCCGACGGCAAGGGTAATGGTCCTGCGAATAAAACGATCGGCATGTCCACGAAGCCGGCAGACATAACCCTGCTTGCGGCATTGCACGGCGGCAAGTTTCCGTTCGATGAAGTCGTTGACATCGTGGATGGCCGCAAGGCAATCCCTTCTCATGAGCGGCTAGAGATGCCGTTTTTCGCGGTCAAGCTTCAGAATCCCGGCGAAGGATTCAATCCTGCGAGTGACGCCGCCGTGAAGAAAAGAATCGACGCGATCGTGACCTACGTCGAGAGCCTGCAAGCAAAGTAAGTACAGACGCCAAAGGTCCGACCGGCGCAATTAGTCTTGGCGAGGAAAGTGTCATGGTTGCATCCGACGCGGCGCACAAAGACTCGAAGCATCAGGAATCGACACGAAAAAACATCACTTTCCTTACTTGCGAAGACTGGATGACTTCTAAGCTTTACACGGTCGGTCCGAATGACTCGGTCGATCAGGCTCGCGCGCTGTTACGCACACATCGAATCAATCAGCTGCCGGTGATCAGCGAGGGCAAGCTGGTTGGCATTGTAACCGATCGGGACCTTCGAGGTCCTGGATTAACCGCAGCTGGCGCGCCTATCCCCGCAACGGATGCAGCTAAGGTCAACGGAAAGACCCTGGTCGGATCGGTGATGACCCATCCGGCGATCGCCCTCGCTCCGCACAGCACCTTGATCAACGCCGCCGAGGTGATGCGTCTGCAGCGAATCGGATCAGTGCCGATCACCGATGGTGGCCGTGCCGTCGGTATCGTCACGCGCAGCGATATCCTGGAGGCACTGGTTGTATTCGGAACCGGCAGGCATACGCGGTTGAATCGTGCGTAGCATCAAGCGTGCCGGTCGGTCGCGGCTTCCAGAAGCACTGCGATGGTATCCGGAATGCCCGGTTGAGGCTCGAGGAGAAGTTCTCCCACGCGATGATTATCGTCAACTCTGCGATAGTGTCATCGTCATAGTGCTTTTGTAGACGCGCGAATAGTTTGTCTTCGACGTCGCGTCGGGTATCGGTGATCGCATCCGCGTGTTTGAGCGCCACTTTCTCCGTGTCTGTGAAGAGGGGACTCTTCACATAGTCGTTGAGAGCCTCGATCCTTTCGTTTGGACGCCAAGTCTGCTGCCAACGACAGCGTTGGAGTCCATTCAGAACTCACAGCCATTCCACCGGGCAACGCGACCGTTGAGCAGCCCTCTAAGCGTACCGGGTACTTGCTCTGGGGCTTGCTCTACTGCAGTCCACATCGCCTGCGCGGCGCGGAATATGCCGGGTTGCGCGCATAGAAGAGATATGGATGGAGAGGAGCGCCGAAGCGCTTGCGCTGTTCCTCAAGTGCTTCGCCCAAGTCTGTCGGGGCGGGTCTCGACGTCGACTGGCGGAATACGTGTTATTCCCTCCAGCATGGTTGTCTCCTGGATGTCGGGCTATGCGGTTGCATTCGACCAAGAGTATCAAAGAGCTGATTCACCGTTGCTAACGGGCGCCGCAAAGATCCGGGCGTCGTCGTCATACTCGAAAAGCTCGGCGTAGCGGCCCCATCCGATTACTGCACGCAGAGAATTCTCCGCATCACCCTGATTGAGGTGATCCTCGAGTTCAAGTTCGAACCGCTCTCGCGGCGCACGATGGTCTTCGCGCTCGCTGAGGATGTGATGAATGTGCGCCGCAAACGGAACGAAGCGCAGCAGATGCTCGCGGAACAATCGCTTACGTTCTTCCGTGTCGCTCTGCGTGAGCAGACGGCCAGCGGCAGTGAGCTTGATCGCGCTTTCCTTGAGCTCGGCAAATTCCAGCATGTGAAGCGCTTCCGCGATCATGAACAGCGCGGCGACATCCAGGGAGAGCGTGCCGGCGATTTCGGCAAGCTCGGCCTGTCCGTTGTAGGGCGATGCTGCGAGCGTATCGATAAACCCCATCAAACGGTTGACCGTGACCAACGGTAGTGGATGCGCGAATGCTCCGCGTACATGGTTGCCGGCGCCGAGCGACTCGGTCGTGCGTGAGGTCAGGATCGAATAGATTTCATCGACGATACTGCGAAACTCACCATCCAGCCGATCGCGCGGATGCGCCAGCGAGACCGGTATCTCAGCCGCGATTCGTCCCGGATTCGACGACAGCACCAGGATGCGATCGCACATCGTGACCGCCTCATCGATATTGTGCGTCACGATCAAGACCGATTTGGTCGGAAGCTGTCGCTCGATCCAGAGGTCCATGAAATCTGTCCGCAAGGATTCCGCCGTGAGCACGTCCAGGGCGGAAAACGGCTCGTCCATCAGGAGCAGAACCGGCTCGACCACCATTGCGCGCGCGAATCCAACTCGCTGACGCATCCCACCCGAAAGCTCGCGCGGATAAGCGGACTGGAAACCGTCGAGGCCGATTAATTCGATGGCGGATTGCGACCGGCGGCGAGCTTCGGGTTTTGCCAGCCCGATCGCATCGAGGCCCGCCTCGACATTCTCTTCGACCGTAAGCCACGGAAACAGTGCGAAGCTCTGAAACACGACCGCGATGCCTGCGGCCGGCTCCAGGAGCGGCTCTCCGCCATAGAGCACCGTACCGGAAGAGGGCCTGATAAGGCCGCCGGCGATGCGCAGCAGCGTCGATTTGCCCGAGCCCGAACGCCCGAGCAAGCCGAGGATTTCCCCCTCTCCGATCGCCAGGTTGATATCGGCCAGCACCGGCAGCGGTTCGCCGGACGGCTTGGCGAAGGCCTTGAAGACTCGGCGCATCTCGAGGACGCGATGGCCGTCCGGCGCCGCCAGCGGCGTTTTCTCAATCAAGCCGCGTTCGGCGTTCTGCGAAGGCATACAGCGGTCTCCATATAAGCCGGTTCATCGAGATAACGAAACCCGACATGACGGCGATGCCTAGGGCGATACGGGGGTAGTCGCCTGCCAGGGTCATCTGCGCGATATAGGCGCCAAGCCCACCGCCATTGATGCTGGTTGATCCCCAGTAAACCAATTCCGCAACGATGCTTGCGTTCCAGGCGCCGCCGGACGCAGTAATCGCACCGGTCACGTAATAGGGGAAAATCCCCGGCAGCATCACCTCGCGCCACCAGCGCCATCCGCGGATACGGAAGCTCGCCGCGGCTTCGCGAAAGTCGCTCGGAAAGGCGCTCGCACCGGCGATAACGTTGAACAGGATGTACCACTGCGTACCGAGGATCATGAGCGGACTGAGCCAGATTTTGGGCGCGAGTTGAAATCTCACGACCACGTACACAGCGATCGGGAAGAGCAGATTGGCGGGAAAGGCCGCGAGAAACTGCGCGACTGGCTGCACCTTCGAAGCGATCCGCGGCCGCAAACCGACCGCCACGCCTATCGGCACCCAAACCAGCGTCGCGAGTATGATCAGGATTACGACGCGCGCGAGCGTCAATAAGCCATTGCCCGTTGCGATCGTGACATCGCTCCAGCTGAGCTCAGGCCGCGCAAATTGCACCAACTTCGCCGTGGCATAGGCGATCAGGCCGGCGATCGCTCCGTACCACGCGGTATCCACGATCGGCCGTGAGGGAATCAATTGCTCAAGCCAGGCAGGTCTGTGCGGCAAAGCCAGTCGCGCGCGCGCCACACTCTGCACACCGCTCGCTACCGACGCTGTGACGTACTTCGTCAAGGTCGCCTGCCGAAAAAGGTCCAGCACCCAACTCCGTGGTACAACCTGGGCTGCAGTCTGCTCGAATCGGAACTTGTCGGCCCATGCCACGAGCGGCCGAAACAGCAGCTGATCGTAGACCAGGATCGTCAGGGTCATCGCCATGATCGCCCAGCCGACTGCGGCGAGTGAGCGCTGCTGGATTGCGAGCGCGACGTAAGACCCTACGCCGGGCAGCGCCATCTGAAATGCGCCGACTGAAATAGCTTCAGAAGCGACGACAAAAAACCAGCCGCCCGACATCGACATCATCATGTTCCAAATCAGGCCGGGCATCGCGAATGGCACTTCGAGGCGCCAGAATCGTTGCCAGCCGCTGAAGCGAAAGCTCCGGCTCGCCTCGACGAGATCGGTCGGAGTGGTTATCAACGACTGATAAAAGCTGAAGGTCATATTCCAGGCTTGGGAGGTGAAGATAGCGAAGATCGCCGCGAGTTCCGGTCCCAACCATGAGCCTGGAAACAACGACACGAAGAAGACCACGGTGAACGACAGATAACCGAGCACCGGGACCGACTGCAGAACGTCCAGCAGAGGTATCAGAAGAGTCTCGGCGCGCCGGCTCTTGGCGGCAGGGGTTGCGTAGACAAACGTGAAGATCAATGAGGCGATCAGCGCGGCCAACATCCGCAGCGTGGTGCGGAGCGCATAATTGGGCAGAACCGCGGGCGAAAGGGAGATCGTCGCGCCACGAGCCGCGACCAGCGGCGCGACCATCTGGCGCGCGCCCGAGCCGAGCAGGACCACGATCGCCATCACTAGCGCGATGGCGATGAGGTCGCGCCAACCGGGAACGCGCTGAGGCCACGTTCCTCCGATCAGTACCTCGGCATGTTGCTCCATTCTTCTCCGCCATCCGCGGCGCGGGTCGAATTAATCCCGAGATGAGAGCAGTCTCATAGCGATGGATCAATCGGCGCCGTATTAAGGCTAGCTAACTATGAGACGCGGGAATGAAGCCAATCTTGAGGACGAGGAGAGCCTCAGGCGATACCTGACGAATCTTCAGGGCGAGGTGGACAGCATCGCGCTTTACCAGGGATTGGCCCAACTCGAAGCCAAACCGGAGGTTTCCAGCGTTTACCGCCGGCTGGCGGAGCTCGAGCAGGACCATGCCGAATTCTGGAAAAAACGCCTATCCGCGATCGGACATCCCATACCGGAACTGCGGACACGCTGGCGCACGCGCACGCTAATCTGGTTCGCGCGGCGGTTTGGACCGGGGTTTGTGCTGCCAATCGCGACCAGTCTCGAGCGCGGCGGCAGCGGCGACTACGATACGCAGCCCGAGGCTGCGGCCGGCGGCCTGCCCGCCGCCGAGCGCTCTCACGCCCGAATGATCGAAGCTTTGGCTGCGCCCGCGCCCACTCTGTCGATCGCAGCGCTGACTCGCCTCGAGGGGCGGCATCAGACGGGAACGGCTACCGCGCTTCGCGCCGCGGTGCTGGGTGCCAACGACGGTCTGGTCTCGAATCTGAGCCTCGTCATGGGAGTTGCAGGGGCAGCGATGAACCCGCACGCAATCCTGGTCACCGGGCTCGCCGGCCTCGTTGCCGGTGGATGTGCAATGGCGATGGGAGAGTGGCTGTCGGTGAGCACCTCGATGGAATCCTACTTGAATGAGATCGAGGTCCGAGCTGAAGAGATTTCCCAAATGACCACGGACGAACGCGAGCAGCTCGCGCGCATATATCGTGCGAAGGGACTTACCGAAGATGCCGCGGCTGCAATGGCGGACCGCATGATCTCCCAGCACTCGCGCGTCGCTCCCCAAAACAAGGAGGCAACGCGCGTCGATTCGTTTCGGCTGCGCCGCTCCGCATGGATCGCCGCAGCTTCATCGTTTCTGCTGTTCGCGATCGGAGCGCTTTTCCCGGTGCTGCCGTTCTTCCTTCTCTCGGGGGCCGAGGCGATCGTGGCAAGCCTCGTGCTGTGCGCGTTGGTGCTTTTCCTGGTCGGCGCGGGCACCACGCTTTTCACTGGACGCAATCTGCTATCGGCCGGGCTGCGTCAGTTGGTGATTGGCCTCGCAGCAGCGGGGGTAACATTCGCAATCGGTCGAGTGGTTGGACTGGCGATCGGCGTTTAGGCGCACATCGGTGTGTCGTGCCTTCAATTGAGGCGCCAGATCTCGATACTCAGGACCCCGACGAATGTCGTCCAGAGCAGAGTCGGCGTCATCAGCAGCGCGGCGATGCGCGAGACTTCGAAGAACGCGGTCGTCGTGGCGAGCACCGCAATCCACAGCACTCCGATCTCGATCGCGGCCGCAGCCGGAAGCCTGACCGTAAACATCGCCATCGGCCAGACGATGCTGAGCAGCAACTGAATCGCGAAGAGCACCATCGCCGGACGACGCGTCGGAGCGGCGCGCGCGACCCATACCCGCCATGCCCCCACCGCGGCTAGGACATCGAGCGTCGTCCATACCGGCGCAAACATCCAAGCCGGCGGTACGAAGGGAGGCTTGGCTAGCCCCGGATACCAATACTTGAGTGCCGCTGTGCTGAACAGCACGCTCACTCCGGCGGCAACCAGGCAGAAGGCGAGTAGTCCGCCGAGTCCCAACCAGTAAATCTCAGGGGTGCGCTTCGGCGCGGAGCGCTTCGACACCGACCTCGGTTGCCGTTCCATCGGAAGTGACCACGGTGCGCGTGGAGTTCTTCGCCACGCTCCACAATCAATTCTAGCGCGCCCCCAAGTTGACGCCATTGAATTCCGTTCTGCAGACGCTTGAGATTGGAAACCTCCGTGCGGCTCGTGGGGTTTTGCCGCTCAGCGCGGTGCGGTAGAAGTATCGATCGCGCGCGGCCGTGCGAGCCGCCAGCGAGAATCGTAGGTGAAAAATGGCAGACAACAAAAATCTCCGCGCTCATAGCAACGTCCTCGTCGATGGACCCTCGCGAGCGCCCGCGCGCGCGATGCTGAAGGCGGTGGGCTTCACCGATGAGGACTTGAGCAAGCCGCTTATCGGCGTAGCGCATACGTGGATCGAGATCATGCCCTGCACCGCGCACTTGAGGCAGCTCGCCGGAAACGTAAAGGCCGGGATTCGAGCGGCGGGTGCGACGCCGATCGAGTTCAACACGATCGCAGTGTGCGACGGAATCTCGATGGGCACGTCCGGGATGCGCGCGTCGCTGATCAGCCGCGAGGTGATCGCGGATTCGATTGAACTTACCGCGCGCGGCCATCTGTTCGACGGTATCGTCGCCCTTTCCGGATGCGACAAGACGATACCCGCGACCGTGATGGCGCTGATTCGGCTCGACTTGCCGTCCGTCATGCTCTACGGCGGATCGATCCAGCCGGGACGTTTCGGTGATCAGGACGTGACGATCCAGGATGTGTTTGAGGCCGTCGGCGCGCATTCAGCCGGCAAGATGAGCCTCGAAGATCTAAAGCGTCTGGAAGACGTCGCCTGCCCGGGAGTAGGCGCATGCGGCGGGCAATACACCGCCAACACGATGGCCACGGCATGCGAGCTGCTCGGGATCTCACCGCTGGGCGCGAACAGCATACCCGCGACAGATCCGAAGAAGGCCGAATGCGCGCGGCGGGTCGGCGAGCTCGCGGTCGATATACTTAAGCGCGGTCTCAAGCCGCGCCAGATCGTCACCAAGCAATCAATCGAAAACGCGATTGCATCCGTAGCGATGACCGGCGGCTCGACCAATGCCGTGCTGCACTTCCTCGCGATCGCGCATGAAGCCGGAATCGCCCTCGACATCAACGATTTCGATCGCATCAGCGCGCGCACTCCGCTGCTCGCTGACCTGAAGCCCGGCGGCCGCTTCACCGCCGTGGATATGCACAAAGCCGGCGGAATTCCACTGGTTGCGAAGCGCCTCAAGCAGGCAGGCCTGCTGCAGGGCGACGCGATGACGGTCACTGGCCGCACGATCGGCCAGGAAGCCGATGCGGCAGCAGAAACCAAGGGACAGGAAGTTGTGCACGCGGTCGGTGCGCCGCTCAAGGCAACCGGCGGCCTCGTTATCCTCAAGGGCAACCTCGCGCCCGAGGGATGCGTGGTGAAAGTCGCGGGCCACGAGCGGATGGATCATCGCGGACCGGCGCGCGTCTTCAATTCCGAGGACGACGCGTTCAAGGCCGTGTCGCAGCGGCAAATCAAAGCAGGCGACGTCGTAGTGATTCGCTACGAAGGTCCTAAAGGCGCGCCCGGCATGCCGGAAATGCTCGGAGTTACCGCGGCGCTGGTCGGCGAGGGGCTGGGCGAATCGGTCGCGCTCATGACCGATGGACGATTCTCAGGCGCCACGCACGGCCTGATGGCTGGGCACGTCGCGCCCGAGGCTGCGGTCGGCGGTCCGATCGCGGCGCTGCGCGACGGCGACATCATCAAGTTTGATGTTGCGAAGCGCCGACTCGACGTCGAGTTGAGCGACGCGGAAATCGCGAAGCGGCTTAAGGATTGGAAGGTGCCGACGCCTCATTATGCGTCGGGCGTGATGGCGAAGTATGCGCAGCAGGTGTCGTCGTCATCGCGCGGCGCAGTAACAAGCGCGGGAGGCGCGGTGACCAGCTAGATTTCGCCGGAGGGGGTGCGAAACTTTTCAAGGGGGGTCGCCGCGGCGATGGCTATGACCGCGCTCGCGGCGGTTGGAACGTCAGCATCATCGGCGCAGGACGACTGGCATATCGTCGAGCGCGGCTCGATGAATCAGGCGCCCGCCGCCGAAACCAGCGCAACATAGCATCAGCAGTCCAGCTCATCCGCATTTGTTGTTTGCGGCGAACCGGCGCATGCCGCGGGCGAACCTTACGCCTCAATCGTTAAGCAACTGAATCAGCTCTGGGGTGCCGATGTCCACGTGTACGACTCCGTCGCCGTTGATTCGCTGCATGCGAGCAGGGCGCGGATGCATCTTCTACAATTGCAAGTATCTCGCAATGCTCTTCGAGCGCTGGATGCAGGTGCAGGATCCCGCGGCGCTGCGCCCGATGCTCTACGCGCACTTCGCGCACGAGATCGGACATGAACTGCACGGTGACACCACGCCTGGCACAAGGCCAGCGCGCGAACGCGAGCTCAGTGCCGATCGCTTCGCCGGCTACTCGCTCAAGCGTCTCGGTATTCGCCGCTTCGATCCGACCGAGGTAACCGCTTACTACCAAATGACGGGCGACGATTTCACTGGCGGCGATGGCAGGCATGGCAGCGGAGCGGAGCGCGCATCGGCGTTCGAAGACGGATGGCATCGCGCGGCGCGCGGTCTTGGCGAACCGGACGTCGAGTCCGCCGCCGGTCTTGGCGAGCCCTGAGCGCAGGAAGATTGCCTGCGGCGGCGCTGAGCGCGATAATCAGGGCTAATTCTCGATCGATGAGTGGTTCAGCAATTCTTGGCTCCGCGGTGGCGGCCGCTGCCGAAGCTACCGCGGCGGGATTCGCCGTTGAGTGCGCCGCGCTCGGATTTCGCTATGAGGAACGCGAGGCGTTGCGCGATATCACGTTTTCGATCGGGCGTGGTGAGATCTTCGGCTTTCTCGGTCCGAACGGCGGGGGCAAGACCACGCTGTTCAAGATTCTCTCGACGCTCGTGCCGATGCAATCGGGAATGGCGCGGATGCTTGGCCGCGATTTGCGCGGCGACACGATTGCCGTCCGGCGCGCGCTCGGCGTCGTGTTTCAGCGGCCGAGCCTCGACGGCAAGTTGACGGTCGCCGAGAACCTGCGCCACCACGGTCATCTTTACGGCATCACAGGGCGCCGGCTGAAAGATCGCGCGGCCGCGATGCTGAATCGGCTCGCGCTTGAAGATCGCGCGGATGACGTCGTCGAAACTCTCTCCGGCGGTATGCAGCGCCGTGTCGAGCTCGCCAAAGCCCTTTTGCACGAACCGCAACTCTTGCTGCTCGACGAGCCCAGCACCGGCCTTGATCCTGCCGCGCGGCGCGAGTTCTCGAACTACCTCGCGCATCTGCGCGAGAGTGAAGGCGTCACCATCGTCCTGACGACGCACTACATGGAAGAAGCTGAGCGATGCGATCGAATTGCGATCCTGCACGAAGGCGCGATGGCAGCGATCGATCGCCCGATGGCGTTAAAGGCGGAGGTCGGCGGCGACGTGGTCGCAATCCAGTGCGCCGCGCCGGAGATGCTCGAGCGCAAGATTCAGCAGCGCTTCAAGGTGAAAGGACAAATCGTCGGCGGCGTGATTCGCATCGAGCGGCCGCGCGGCCACGAGTTCGTGCGCGACGTGGTTGACGCGTTCGGCAACGAGCTCGAGTCGGTGTCATTCGGAAAACCGACGCTCGAGGACGTCTTCGTTCATCTTACCGGGCATCAGTTTTTCACCGATGCGAAGGGCGCCGCGGAGCGCGAGTGACCGATGCGCGGGATGATGCTGCAGGCCGGCACTCTCTGGACGCGCGAGATCACGCGCTTCGTGCGCCAGCGGAGCCGCCTGTTCGGCGCGATCCTGCAACCTCTTGTGTTCTGGGCGCTTCTCGGCGCGGGACTGAACGCATCGTTCCGGCCGAGTGGGATGCCCGCGGCGATGAGCTATGCGGAGTACTTCTATCCCGGCGTGATCGTGCTGGTGCTGCTGTTCACCGCGATCTTCGCGACAATCTCGACCGTTGAGGATCGCAAGCAAGGCTTCCTCCAAGGGGTATTAGTTGCGCCGATCTCGCGCGCCACTGTCGTGTTCGGACAAGCTCTCGGCGGCACGACGCTCGCCCTGATTCAGGGAATCATCTTCCTCGTACTCGCACCGCTCGCCGGCATCCACCTGAGCGTCGGCGCGATCATCGCCGCGTCGCTGATGATGGCGGTGATCGCGTTCGCCCTTACCAGCATCGGACTCGTGATCGCGTGGCGTATCGAGTCAACGCAGGGCTTCCACGCGATCATGAACCTGATCCTGATTCCGATCTGGCTTCTGTCAGGGGCGTTCTTTCCAGTGAACGGCGCGCCTGGATGGCTAGCGTGGACGATGCGCCTCAATCCGCTCACCTACGCGATGGCGGCGCTCCGGCGCGGACTCTACCTGGCAGAGCCGAGTGCGATTGGATCGGCCGCGCCGATGATGAGTTCGGTCGCAATCACGATCGCGTTCGCGCTCTTTGCGTTTCTACTCGCAACGCGCGTTGCGCGGCGCGCCTCCGCAGCCTGACCCTTTCACACGGGATCGAAGTACGGATCGACGCGACCCTTGAAATGGAACGCGCGCGCGATCTCGATCCATTTGCGGTCGAGTCCGTGCAGCGGCTCCGGCAGGCGATCCAGATGGAAGAACCCCGCCTCCAGCGCCTCGAGCGGATTTGGATTGAGCGTGCCGCCGACGATGCGGCAGTAAAAAAGTATCGCGTACACGTGTCGCGCGGGCGAGCCGACTTTGAAGCTGTCGATTATCGCCATGACTCGCTCGGGGAAAACGATGAGCCCGGTCTCTTCGCGCGCTTCCTTGACCACATTCTCGGCGGGCGAGATTCCAACGTCGCAGAAACCGGTCGGATACCACCACTTGCCGGTGGGACGCCGGATCATCAGCACCTCGTCGCGCTCGTTGAACGCGATGATTCCGACGCCGACCGCGGCTGTCACGTAGCCGTGATAACCGGCCACGACCTCGCTCCGCCATCGGGCGCGCAGCTCCTCCGCCTCTTCCTCGCTCGCGCCGCTCACAAGCGCCTGCAGGCGCGCCGCCTCGTGCAGCAACTGCTCGTAGCGTTCGGCGTCGAAGCCGTCGGGTTTGAAAGCAAGCCCGGTGCGAGCAGTCGCCGCGACTCGTTCGATGAAGCGGGCCAGTTCGTTAAGCAACTGCGGTTTGGACATCGCAGATCACGCGCCAGGTGCGGCACACCGTCCGCGCAACTATAACATAGGCGTCGGCGCACACGTGAAACTTATCCTTAGCCGCAAGGGGTTCGACGCGAGCAACGGCGGATGCGCGAGTCCGATTTTCGAAGACGGCACGCTCTGCCCGCTGCCGATTCCTGATGCCGCGTCGCCCATCAGCTATGGCGACATCCGCGATCGCCTAGGCAAATCGATCGCGCGGGTTGTCGAGCAACTCACGCGCGGCCGCATAGGCGCGGCCGATCGCGCGCATCTCGATCCCGATTTACGCCGCGAGGCGCTCCTGCGGCGGCGCGGCTGGCGGCCCATCTTTGGCCAGGCGGGAGCGGCGGCCGCGCACCTCGCACGGCATCACGTTGGTGCCGGGGACTTGTTCCTATTCTTCGGATGGTTCCGCCGCGCCGAGGAGTCCGTACGCGGAGTTAACTTCGTCAGCGGCGCACCCGACCTGCATGTGATCTACGGCTGGATGCAGGTTGGCGAGGTCGTCGAGGTGAGCCATGACACGGCACGCACGAAACCGTGGGCAGCGTATCATCCCCATCTGTCAGATACGGCACGCTACAAGAGGAATACTATCTTCGTCGCGAGTTCGAAGCTGGATTCGCTCGGCCTTGTGCTGCCGGGTGCGGGGGCCTTTTCGCACTTTCGTCCCGAACTATGCTTAACGGCGAACGATCCAGGCGGCGGACGATCGCTCTGGAAGCTGCCCCGATGGTTCTATCCGAACGGGCGCGCTGCCCTTTCCCGCCACAGTGACCGCAAGCGATGGCGCCGGCGCGGCGACGCGCTGCGTCTTCGGACCGTGCCGATCGGCCAGGAATTCGTGCTCGATCTCGCCCTCTATCCGGAAGTTTTCGGATGGCTCCGCTCGATTTTCGGGCGAACGACGCGCTGACGCGCAAGTCCTTTAATTCGGCGGCTGGCTGAGTGAGTCGGGGACGCGCGCCGGCCGGCTGAAGAGATTGCCGATCGAAGCGATCACGAAGATGACGATGGTGATTGCCGCCAGGGTTACGGCCGTCATGATCACAGCCGCGATCAGGCCGAGAATCACAAAGATGATAGCGTGCAGCACCATATCGCAGCCTATTGCCGTCGCGGATGCGCGCTACTTTTTCTTCGCGGCGGTTCGATAGTCGGCAAACTTCGAGTCGCGCTCGTCGAGCGCCTTGGTCACACTCTCGCGCATCTTCTTCATGTAATCGCGTGACGACTGCTGATGGAAGCAGAGCGCCTGGATCTCCGTCGCCGAGCGGATCGCCGCGCGCGCGCCCATCACTTCCATCGCGCGATGTACGACGCGCTTGTTGAGCGCCTGCAGATCGCGCGGGATCTTGGCAACCCGCTCCGCGATCGTTAGCACCTCGGCTTCCAGCCGCTCGGCAGGAAACGCGCGGTTGGCGTAGCCGTATTGCGCGGCTTCCATTCCGCTGATCGAGTCGCCCGTCAGCATCATCTCCATCGCGTGCCGCATGCCCATCACCCACGGATGATAGGCACAATCGGGCGTGGACATCGCGCGCACGGGCGGGTAGCCGATCTGCGCATCCTCGGCGCAGTAAACCAGGTCGCACGCGGTTGCGAGCTCGCTGCCGCCTGCGAGGCAGTAGCCGTGCACCTGCGCGATCACGGGAGTCGCCATGTCCCACATCTCGAACCATCCGTCCACCAGATGCCGCGGCCAGATTCCCTCGCCGGGCGATACGTGGCGCGGCAGCGGCTCTCCCGGCGCTTGCGAAAGATCGTAACCCGCGCTGAAGCACTTGCCGTTGCCCTTGATAATGATCGCGCCGATCGACTGATCGAGGTCGGCCTGGCGCAGCGCGTCGAACAACTCACCGCGGAGCGCATTGGAGAGGGCGTTGCGCTTCTCCGGGCGGTTGAGCGCGATGCGCCGCACCGCCGGAGTGGCATCCTCGACGACGATAAACTTGTAGTCGCTCATGGTATGGCCTCCATGCCACGCGGCCTAGTGAGTCGCCGACTGGCACACCGCCCACGCGGCATCGGCTAGTGCCGGCACGCGCTCGGTGAAACCCGCAAAGAGCGGATCGTCGGCCTGGCCGCGCAGGAACCGCGCGTAACTGCCCTCAAGGATGATCGCGAGCTTGAAAATCGCGAACGCTTGGTAGAATGGAAAGTCGCGCAGCACGCGCCCAGTGCGCTTTTCGTAGCGCTCGATTATTTCGGCGCGCGACATCCATCCCGACTCTGCCGCCATGCTCGATATAACGGTGCCCGCCGTTGCCGACTCTTTCGGATCGCTCCAGTAACTCAGCATCCAGCCGAGATCGGCGAGCGGATCGCCAATCGTTGACATCTCCCAGTCGAACACCGCGATCACTTTGACGGTTGCCCGATCGAACATCACGTTGTCGAGCTTGTAGTCGCCGTGGACGATCGTTGGCGCGGGCGACTCCGGGATCCGCGCGCGCAGCCATTCCTTGACCTTGTCCATTACCGGCAATGGCCGCGTATGCGGAAGCGTGCGTTCGAGCTGATCGGTCCAGCGGCGAAGCTGGCGCTCGAGGTAGCCGTCGGGGCGGCCGAATCCTTCGAGGCCGACGGCGCGCCAATCGACTTCCTGCAGCGCGACTAGCGTGTCAACCATTCCTTCGCTGATGCGGTGACGAATTTCGGGCGTGCGCGCGAAGCTCTTGCCATCGGCGCGGACCACCTCGCCCTTCATGTACTCCATGAGGTAGAACGGCGCCCCGATATAAGACGTATCATCGGTGCCGGCGTAGACCCGCGGCACGGGCACGGGAGTATCCTGCAGCGCCTTCAGCACGCGATACTCGCGCATCACGTCGTGCGCGGTTGGAAGCAGCGGGCCGCGCGGCGGGCGCCTCAGCGCCCACGAGTTGCCATCGAAGTGCACGAGGTGAACCTCGTTCGAATGGCCGAACGAGATGTTCTCCGAGCGGAGATCGTGGGTCGAGCCGAGCTTGCGCTCGTCGACAAATCGTTTGAGGCCGGCGAGATCAATCGTGGCCGAAGGACCGGTTTTTTCCTGGGTGTCAGTACTCATTGAGCGTACAATTCACGGCTTTCGCGGGTCCGGTCAAGAGCGCTATCTCGTCAGGTACCGTCGCAACTTAACGAACGGAGCCGCAAGCCGCTGTCGTAGATGGCGGTCGGTCGAGCGCGGCCGCGGCTATATAGATCAGGCGGCTTTGTCCCGGGGCCGCACCTGGCGCTTGACCTCTGTTTCGAACTCGTCACGCGCGATCTCTAAATCGTAATCCTTTTGTATACTCAGCCAGAACTCCGCAGAGGTACCAAAGTAGCGCGCAAGCCTGAGCGCGGTCTCGCCAGTGACGCTTCGCCGCCCCTCCACAATTTGAGTGATCCGGTTCGCCGGAACGTGCAATTCTATGGCGAGGTTGTTCATGTTCATGCCCAAGGGCCTCAAAAATTCTTCACGCAATATCTCGCCAGGATGGATCGGCGGAAGCTTCTTAGGCCGGTTAATCATTGCAACTCCTCAGTGATAATCGTCAATCTCAACGTCGTAGCCGTCGCGGCCTCGCCAGATTAAACAGAGCCGCCATTGGTCGTTGATTCGAATGCTGTGCCAACCGAGACGATCTCCGTAAAGCTGCTCCAGCCGATTGCCGGGAACAGCACGCAGGTCCTGCAGTGATTCCGCGCTGTTCAACATGACGAGCTTACGACGGGCGAGGCTCTCGATGTTCCTGAAGCGGGGACGTCGATTACGGGAAAAGAGCGCCTCGGTATCCTTGCATCGAAACGTCCTTAGCACTGAGATTATTACGCCCTACGTAAGAAGTCAAAATCAAGCCGTGCTTATCTTGCGCGGCTAGGCCGGCGCTAATACAACCATCTACGATGGCATTAGCAGTAGCGGCTGAGATCGCGCCCAGCCGCGCGACAATAATCCGCCTGATGCGCCCGCATCAGTGGATCAAGAACCTGCTGGTGCTGGCGGCGTTGGTGTTCGCCAAGCGCCTGTTCGTGTTTCATGATCTGATCCTTGCGCTCACCGCGTTCGTCGCGTTCTGCGCGCTCTCGAGCACCGCCTACGTCGTCAACGATATCGTCGATCGCGACGCCGACCGGCTGAATCCCGAAAAGCGTGACCGCCCGCTCGCGCGCGGTGACATCACCGTTGAAGCGGCGCAGCGTCTGGCAATGGCTCTGGGCGCGATCGCGCTCGTTTTGAGCATCCTGCTCGGATGGGCCTTCGTTGAAATTGCCGTGCTTTACGCCGTGCTGCAGGGCGCCTACTCCTTCTGGGCCAAGCGCGTGATGGTGGTCGACATAATTGCGGTCGCGATCGGCTTCGTGATGCGCGCGTTTGCGGGAGGTGCAGCGATAAACGCCGAAGTCTCGCCATGGCTCGCGTTCATCACGTTTGCGCTGGCGCTGCTGCTGGTATTGGGACGGCGCCGACACGAGCTGATCGCGCTAGGCGACGCGGCGACCGCGCATCGTGGCGCGCTCCAATACTACAGCGTGCGATTGATTGATCAGATGATCTCGATTGTCGCGGGCGCAACCATGGTCGGCTACATGATTTACACTGCGTCGAGCGAGGTCGAGAGCAAGCTCGGCACCCGCCATTTGTACCTCACCGTGCCTTTCGTGGCGTTCGGGATCCTGCGCTACCTGTACTTGATCGCCGAGCGCAACGAGGGCGGCGATCCGGCGCTGCTGCTGCTCAGCGACACCCCGCTGCTAATCTCGGTCGCACTCTGGCTGCTCGCCGATATCGCGCTTCTGTATTTCTAGATAGAAGCGGCCTCAGAAGCCGGGGATGATGCTCGTGGGTCCGTTCATGATTTGGAATGGATTGCGGCCGAATGGACTCTGACCAAGCGAGCCGAGTCCGCCAAGGGTGAGCTGGAACTGGAACGATACTTCGTTCGGGTTGTAGGATTGCGTCATGCCCGCGTCGAAAGCCCAGCAATCGCACGGTGACTTGAGCCGGGCGCCATACTCGGCAGCGAGCAGGCGGCCGGCAGCGAAGTCATAGCTCGGCGCGATATAGACGCCGAGGTAGTCATATAGATCTGAATATGCGCGCAAGGTCGCTAATTGGCTGCCGTTTTTGGCAGTGCTCTTGATAACAGTGTCCTGCGGACTCACGTAGCTGTATGAGAGCTCCATGAAGGTTCCTTCGACGGCATTGCCCATGTACAGCTTGGGCTGCCTTTGCCAGCTCGGAGGCGGCTGCAGGTTTAGGAAGAAGTTGGTGTATGTGATACCCGCGTGGCCGCGCGGATTGTAGTCAAGCTCTGAGCCGAGTGACACGAGCGAAGTCGGGTAGATACTCAGCAATCCTTGAAGGTCGGAGATGTGCGAGGCGTCAGCCGAGATATCATGCGAGACGTCGTAGGCTTGCTGGATCGTCAGCTGGCCGAGCTCGTCGATATGGTCGCCGTTCTTGATCATCTGGCCCGCGTTCGGCGCGAGCAGGCGCCATGGACTCTGCTGGCCGTTGATCGCTGAAACTCCGGTCGCAGAGTTCTCGCTCTGCATCGTCGTGGAGCTGCCTCCACCGTCGGGCATCTGATCGGGCGCTTCTTCGTTGCTCTCGGTCTGGGGCGGATTCTTGACGCGGGCGAAGAGCCGCGTCGTGAAACCATACGTTACGAGGCTCCGCGACTCCATGCGATCGTATTGATCGAACAGCGGATCGTTGCCCTGCGAGATGCGCGGAACGTAAGAGTAATTCACGAACGGTTCGATCGAGTTCTTGAGCTTCTCGATCGAGGTGCCGTTGACGTCGAAGACCCGATCAAGAATCGTCGATATCCCCGTCTGCACATAGGGAATGGCGTTGCCCTTCCATTCGGTGTGTGTCCCCGGCCCGAGCGATATGCCGTTGTTGTAAACCAAGTGGTCGGTTCCAACCGGAATGATATTGAGCTGATTGCCCGACGTTCCCCACACGTTCGTCAGGGCACCCACCCTGCCGTAAGCGGTCGCGTAGTCGCCGAGGCGGAACGGCAGGGTGTATTGCGGGTTGGCATCGAAGCGCCATCCGCTGAGCCCTTCGTCGCGGTAGAAGTTCGTCGCGCTCGCGTCGTAATCGAGGAATCCGAACGAGCCCATACCCTGGCGGCCGCTCAGCAGCGCTTCGGGCAGGCGCTGGAGCGCGAAAGTCTGCGGCTGAATCAGGTCCTGATTGTAAGTCCCCTGGATACGCGCGAAGCCATTCTCGAAGGAATCGAGCAGGCCGAAATTTGAGATCGCATTGCGCAGCGAGGCGAAATCGTTGCCGAAGCCGCTCGACAGCGTCCAGGTGTTGACCTCGCGCAACAGGAGCGAATCGCTGACGGTCATCGCGTCGCCGTAGAGGGTGATACTGTCGGTCAGATGCTGCCGCATCATCGCGATCCCGTCCCAGCGGTTCTCGGGAATCGTGGTATCGGCAATCTGGTTGTCAACGATATCGTTTTCGCGGTTCTGGTCGGAGCGAATCGCTTCGTTGTAGTACGCCGCGTCGGCCCAGAAATAATCGTCGGCGCCGTTGGTCAGCCGGTACTCGCCCATCCCGCCGATTCGCTGCGAGGTTTCGACGTCGAGGGCGAAGGTAGCGTCAGAGCTTTTGTTAATCGCCCAGTAATAAGGTTGCAGATACTGAAATCCGCGGATGCTCGATTCGCCTTCGCGGCTCGACAGGAATCCGCTCTGGCGCTGGCTGTCGGCCGGAAAAACCGCAAATGGCAACTTCGCAACCGGATAGCCGAGCACGTTAAACGAGGCGTTGTTCGCGGTCCCCTTGCCGCCGACGGTTACATCCATCTGGTCGGCCGCGATCGCCCAGTCGGGAGCATTCTTACGGCATCCGCAGGTCGTGAAGAACCCCTTGGTGATCTCGTAGTTCGGACCTTCGAGTTTTTCGATCTTCTCGCCCGCCAGGTGATACGTGTCGTGCCGCGCATAGACCTTGGCATTGTAAAGAACGAGGGCCTCGCGATTCAGATCGATAGTCGCCTCGGTCGCCCACATCTCAACGTCGGGGTCGATAAGATGAACATTGCCGGTCGCGCGCGCCTGGCGTTGGCGCCGATAGACGTCGATTTGATCCGCCTTCAGGACGCTGCCGCCCTGTGTCATGACGGCGTCACCTTTGACGGTGAAAACGTCGTTGCGGGAGTCGAAGATAGTTTCCTGGCCGGTGACGTTGACCGGCTCGCCGTGTTCTTCTTTGACCTGCGGCGGCGGTCCAGCGACCTTCTTGGTTTTCGGGCGATTACCCGGCGTGAACTGAGCAGCGGCGAGCGTCGGCCAACACGCGAGCGTGGCCGCGATTGTAACGATCCAGAGTGTTTTACGCGTGACGATCAGGAAACAACCCGCCTCTGCCCGCCCGGGCCAGAAAGTAAGGATAAACTTCGCCGATAAGATACACGGAACCCGTCACAAGCGCTACGTCGTCGGGACCGATTTCCTCCATCACGCGCGCGACCGCCTGCAGCGGCTCGCGTATCACGCGGACGGGAACGTGTCGCGCGAATTCGGGCACCAGGTTTTCCGGATCGAGCGGGCGCTTAGGCTTGACGCGCGTGAGCGTCACGTCGCGCACGCGAGGCGCGAGCATCGCCGCCATCCGCTGCCATTCCTTGTCGGCCAGGCATCCGAACACGAGCCGCGGCTTTTCATCAGCGCCGAATTCAACCGCGAGCGTCTCGAGCAGCGCCGCGATACTCATCTCGTTGTGCGCGCAATCGAGAATCACGAGCGGCTGGCGCGAAACGATATCGAAACGTCCCGGCCAGGAAAGGTCGCGGAGTCCGGAGCGAATCTGATCCTCCTCGATTCGATAGCCCTGCGCGCCCAGCGCTTCGATGGTCGCGATAGCGATCGCGGCATTCTCGTGTTGGAACGGACCTGCGAGCGCGAGCTCTACATCGTTCAGCCTGAGACCGAGGCCCTGATAGTCAATTCGATGTGCGGGTGCGTGCGAAACGAAGCTGAAGTCGCGATCGTTCAGTAGCACTGCTGAGCGCCGTTGCGCGGCAATTCCAAGTAACGTGGTACGCGCTTCCTCGTCGCGCGCGCCGATCACAACGGGGACATCGGGTTTGATGATTCCACCCTTCTCGGCTGCGATCTTGGGAATCGTGTACCCGAGATACTCCATGTGATCGAATCCGATCGGCGTGATCACGCTCAGAATCGGCGTCACGACGTTGGTCGAATCGAGGCGACCGCCGAGGCCGGTCTCGATTACGGCGAGGTCGACTTTCTCGTCGCCGAAGTAGAGAAACATCATCGCAACGGTGAATTCGAAGAACGTGAGCGCGAGGCCGGCGCGATCGTAAAGCACCCGGAGCCGCTCGATGTAGTCGAGCATGCGCGCCGCGGGAATTTCCACACCGTCAATCCGCGTGCGCTCCGATAGGTTCACCAGGTGCGGCTTGGTGTAGAGCCCCACCTTGAGACCCGCTGCGCGGAGCACGCTGTCGAGCATCGCGGCCACCGAGCCCTTGCCCTTGGTCCCGGCAATATGGACGGCGCGCAGGTTTCGATGCGGATTGCCGATCAGTTCGAGCGCGCGATCCATCCGCTCGAGCTTGTAAATCTCGCCGCGTGCTTCGAGCGAGTAGAGCCAGTCAAGAGTCTTTTGCAGCCGCTCCATGCGGGAACAAAGTCTAACGGGCGAGTGCGCGTCAAGAAAGAATACGGGTCGCGTCCTCATCCGGCGTCGATTTCACTTGCCAGACAAAGCGGGCGGGGACGCCCGCCACCACTAGAAAAAAATTATTTGAGCAGCCTCTCCCGATGTGCGGCTTCCGCCCGCGGCGTCAGCCACGGGCGAGGCTACTTAGAACGCGCCGCGAGCTTTTCTGCTCTCATCGGCGCAGCGAGTCACTTGCGCGGACGTTTGCCGTTGCCGGCGCGCGCGGCCGCCCGCTTGCGCGAAAGCATCGCGAGCAGACGCGCGAGCGTGAACCTCATCTGATGACGTGGCACGATTGCGTCGAGCATGCCGTGCGCGAGCAGGAACTCCGCACGCTGAAAGTCGTCGGGCAACTGCTGATTGGTGGTCTGCTCGATCACGCGCCGACCGGCGAAAGCGATCAGCGCCCCAGGCTCCGCGATATTCAGATCACCGAGCATCGCGAACGACGCCGCCACTCCTCCTGATGTCGGGTCGCAGAGCACCGCGATATACGGCAGCCGCGCGTCACGAAGGCGTGCGATTGCCGCCGACACTTTCGCCATCTGCATCAGCGAAAGCATCCCCTCCTGCATCCGCGCGCCGCCCGACGAAGTGAAGATAACGAGCGGCAGGCGCTTGCGCGTCGCGATATCAAAGAGCCGCGCCAGCTTCTCGCCGACGATCACGCCCATGCTGCCGCCCATGAACTCGAAATCCATCACCGCCAGAGCCAGCGGCCGGTCCTCGATTTTCGCGAGCCCCACAACCACCGCATCGTTGCGTCCATTCTGGGCGCGGGCCTGCGCGATCCTGACCGGATATGGCCTGCTGTCGACGAACTCGAGCGGATCGCCCACGGCAAGGTCCTCGAGCATTTCGCGCCACGAGCCGCGATCGACGGTTATCGAGAGGCGCTGGCTCACGGTGAGCCGGAAGTGATAGCCGCACTTCGGGCAGACGTTGAGATTGCGCTCGACTTCCTTGCGAAACGCGATCTCGCGGCAGCCGGGGCACTTCGACCAGATATCGTCGCCGCCGGTCTGCGGCGCGCGCTCGACTTGTCGCTCAGCCATCGCTCGGCTCCAGATGTTGCGGATGTCCGTTGCGCGCCGAGCGCATCGCGGACTTCATGGCCGCGACCAAATCGCCCACTGCGCCAGCCATGCCCGGAGTTTTGTCATGCTTCTCGATTAGCAGAGAAATCGCGCTCCCGACCACGACCGCGTCGGCAAATGACGCGACTTCGCCCGCCTGCTCGGGGGTGGAGATTCCGAATCCCACACCGAGCGGAATATCGGTGACTGCGCGCAACTCTGTTATATGCTCGCGAAGATCGGTTGGCAGGCTGGAGCGCGCGCCCGTCACGCCCGCGACGGAGACATAGTAGATGAAGCCCGAGGCCGCGCGCGCGATCTTTTGCGCACGTTCGATCGGCGTGGTCGGCGCCAGCAACAGGATCACGTCGAGGCCGTTGGCGCGCGCCGGCCGCTTCAGCTCTCCTGCTTCTTCGGGCGGCAGATCGACGACCAGCAGCGCGTCGATTCCCGCCTTCGAGGCGTCCGCCGTGAGCTGCTCGACGCCGTAGTGGAAAATCGGGTTGTAGTAGCCGAACAAGACGAGCGGTATCTGAGTCTCGCGCCGAAGCTCGCTCACCATCGAAAGAATCGCGGCGAGCGACGCGCCGGCGCCGAGGCCGCGTGCGAGCGCGCGCTGATTCGCGGGTCCATCGGCCATCGGATCTGAGAACGGGACGCCGAGCTCGATCAGGTCGGCGCCTCGCGCTTCGAGCTCCAACACGAGACGGCGTGTCGAGTCGAGGTCCGGGTCGCCGGCGACGATAAACGGAATCAGCGCAGCTTCGTTGCGGGAGTATAGCTCGGCGAACTTCCTTGCGACTCGATTCGTGCTCTTCATGATGCCTTGAGCTCAACGCCGAGCGCGCTCGCGACCGATTGCATGTCTTTATCGCCGCGGCCCGAGAGGTTGATGATCATTATCTGCTCCTTGCTGAGCGTCGGCGCGAGCTTGAATGCGTGCGCCAGCGCGTGCGAGCTCTCGAGCGCGGGAATGATTCCCTCCGTCTCCGAGAGCAGCTTCAACGCCTCGAGCGCCTCCGCGTCGGTAACGGCGTGATATTCGGCGCGGCCGCTGTCTTTCAGATACGCGTGCTCGGGGCCGACGCCGGGATAATCGAGGCCCGCCGC
>JASHQJ010000211.1 GCA_030037595.1 Candidatus Binataceae bacterium | reverse complement strand
GCCACGCAGCAGCGATTCCGGATGTTGTTCGAGGTAGTCGGCCAGCACGCGTATCGAGCGCGCCGCGCGGCTGACCTCGCGGAGCGTGTTGTCGAGTTGCTGTCCCTGGATCGAGTTCGGCTCCACGATAGAGTTGGCGTTGTCCATCGTGGTCTCGGTGCTTGCGAGAGTACCGCGCGCGCTGACCAGGGTAAGATCGAGCGAGGTGAGAACCTTGTTCAGCTTGTTACTGATCTCAACGAGGGGCAGCTTGTTGATCTTGTCTACGATGCCTTCGAGCCGCGCCTCGGTGGCTTCGAGTTGGCCAGGCGTAGTCGGCAATTGAACGGGCTCCTGGGACCAATCGACCTTCGTCGGCGGCGCATTTGGGAAAAAGTCGAATGACACGAGCGCGGCCCCGGTAAGCAGGTTGCCGGTCTTGAGCTGTGCTCTTACGCCATGCGCGACCAGTGAATCGATAAGCACGTGGCGGACGCTCGCGAGAGACGTCCCCGCCTTCAAATCCTCGATCCGAACGCCAAGCCGCTGTGGATCCAGCTGGATCGTAACCGGTATCGAGTACTTGAAGTTCTGCACGTCGATCTGCGCGTGGACGTCGGTTACCTGGCCGATCTGGATGCCGCGGAACTCAACCGGCGCGCCTGGCGACAGGCCGGCGACCGATTCGTTGAAGATCAGTTGATAGGTCTGCGGGTTGTGCGCGGCCGGAGCGAAAGCCAGGTCGCGATTATCGAACAACGTGAAGGCTGCATCCTGATCGGCGGCGGGCAGGACCGGGCCATTGGCGGGCGTCTCGAAAGCGATACCGCCCACCAGAATCGAAAGCACCGACTGCGTTTGGACTCTGAGTCCGCTCGCTGAGACTTGCACGTCGATTCCGCTAGCCTGCCAGAACCGGGTGTTACTAGTGACATACTGGTCGTAAGGGGCCCTGACGAAGACCTTCAACGAAAATGCCCGGCCGTCCTGGTCAAGCTTATAGCCGGCCACTTCGCCGACCTGGAGACGGCGGAAAAACATCGGCGTTCCGATATCGAGCGAACCGAGGTTCGAGGTCGTGAGCTTGAAGAATCTGCCCGGCAGCCCGCCGGTCACGACCGGCGGCGTTTCAAGCGCAACGAAATCGCGGTTGCTCTCGCTCGAATGGCCGATCTCCATGCCGACGAATGATCCCGAGATGAGCGTTCCGAGGCCCGTCACATTCGCTCCCGAGATGCGCGGCCGCACGACCCAGAACTGGGAATCCTGTACCAGGAAGTCTTTGGTCTTCGGCGCCATCTGCGCGGTGGCTATCACGTACTTATGATTGTCGGAGAGCCGGATCGTTTCAATTGTGCCGACGTCGACGCCCTTGTAGTGGATCTTGGTTTTGCCCGCTTCCAGTCCCTCGGCTGAATTGAACTGGATCGTGATGAGAGGACCTTCACTCATGATCCTGGTCACCGCCACCCACACACCTACTGCGGCTGCCACTATAGGAATGATCCAGACCAGGGAAATGCTTCGCTTCTGCTCGGTGAGGCGTGAACTTCGAATCTGCGACTGATCTTGCTCAGGCATACTGCACCTCGCTTACACCTCCCTCATCTCAGATGAGACGCGGGTCGAAGGTCTCCCGCGAGCATCGTCAGCACGACTACCGCGGCAAAGAATGGAAGTCCTGGACCGGGCGCAACTGACATCAGGGGCTACAACTGGATCAGCGCGGCGGTGAAAGTGTCGACGAAAACATCAACCATCGACCAGCGGCCGATAAACTCAACCATGCGGTAGAGCCGTGTGCGCTGGCGGTTATTTGTCGCGGATCCGCGCTGAACACCGATCAGCAGGTACGCGATGGCGAGAATCTTCGCGCTCGGAATGACGATGCTGGCGCCCAGCACGATTATCGAGAGTGGCCATCCGGTGGGCGACCAGAGCAGAACTACGCCTTGTAAGATAGTGTCCGAGTCGGTTCTGGTGGCGGTCGTCGTAGTGAGAACCGGCAAGACGTTCGCCGGGATGTAACAGATTGCCGCCGCTATGACGAACGCCCAAGTGCGCTGTATGCAATTCGACTCGCGAAACGACAGGTTATCGTTACAGCGCGGGCAGCGACCCTCTTCGCTATCCTTGCCCGGCCGTGACAGTATCCGGCAGTCGGCGCATACCTGGAGGCCGAGTTCCATTGCGGTTACATCGCATCCGTCACGATCGATTGAGAGGTCCGGCACGGCCGCGGCGCGTTGCCGCGCTGACTCATCCGCCCAGCGGATCCGATGCCACACTTCGTCGGGATCGAAGGTCGCCTGGACGGCGGCCAGCAGTAAGGTGAGTGCGCCGAGAATGAACAATGCGATGCCGGGAATCACGGTTGCGTAGTCGGCGATCTTGACCAGCGCGACCAGCACGCCGAGCATCATCACCTCGATCATGCTCCAGGTCTGGGCAAACTGATATCGCTTGAGCATCCAACCGACCCATCGCGGCGGATGCTCTGATCGCGCGCCGAGCAGGCTCGCGAGCATCACTCCGATCTGCAAGGCAGGCGCGATGACCGCAGTGAACAAGACAAGCGCCGCCACGATTTCGCGGTCATCCGACCAGAGCTGTTGCGCGCCCCCGGATACGGTGGTCGACGCAAATCGACCGACGATCGTTAGACTCAGCATCGGGACCGAGTTGGCGATGATGTAGAATATCAGCGCGGCGAAAGTCAGCGGCAGCGCACGGTTGATCGAATCGCTCGGGCCCCGTGCGATGTCCTCGTCGCAGCGCGGGCAGTGCGCGCCAGCGCCCGCTGTAAGCGCCGGAACGCGCTGCAACAAATCACAGTGCCGGCAGCCGCACAGCGAAGCGTCGGCTATCGGCTCGTTGTAAGTCGCTCCAGGTAATCCAGCGTCCATGAGACCCGCTCGCGTTTCACCATCTGTTGGGCGCAGGGCCTACCATCAGCGGAAGTTGGTGTTGCGCTATTGACAGCTCTAACAGTGGCTTCGCTGTCGAAGATTGCTCAGTTGAGATGGCTTCGGCGGACGTCACAGATGCAACTGTACCGGCTGTGGCGTGCGTGATGGGTTTAACAGTCGTCGGTCGACCAACGCCGACGATGTTACATCCGCTCATCAAGATGCCTAAAGCATTCGCGAACAAAAGGTATTGGGCACTTCGCTTAAGCATTTGATTTAAGACGCAGCTAACTGAAGGCCACGCGCTTAGACGCTTTGAAGGTTCACTCATAAAAGCAATGGTTGCCGGCTGCGCCCCGCTAATTCTTTTGTATGCTCGGTCTTCAAAGCATGCTGACATAGCGCGGGCGAAGTTGTCACTGGCTCTTGAAGTTTTCACAAAATGTGCTTGAGGAACGCTCCCTCGCTAAATCTCCAAACCAAGTTGATGGCGAGAAAGTCGATTATGTTGCTAGAAAAGTCGCCTTGTACTCGGCCGGCAAGCGGCCCGCGGTTCACGTCGTACGGTGCGTTACTTCCATCAAGTACTTCATTCGCTATTTCCGACTGTCATGTCGCGATTCAGGTCATATTGGACGCCGAGGCCATATCGTAGTTGCCGGTCGAGTGGCAGCGAAACGGGACGATTCGCTTCTGAAACAGCGCTATCGCAGGCGAACCCTGCTGAGCACAGAAACTTTTCCCATAGTCGATATTGGGCGCCAAAAGCGATCTGAATCGTATTGGAAAAGTCCAGGTTTACCGCGAGACTTTTCTGCTTCTCTGAAGAAATTCCGAGTGTCGTTTGTCCGAACTGGGACCAGTCCTGCCATCCGATGTTGCCCATCAGCGCCAGGGCGGGCGTGACTTGGTAGAGCGCGCTCGCCATCATTTGCTGCGGCTCGTTCATACCGAGATTCACCTTGGCGTTGAGTAGACCGCTCGCCTTGAGTGCAGCTCTGATACCCGGGCCAAGGTTCGAAGTGTATGAATGAAAGCCGAATTTGAAGTCGACCGGAGACTGATAGGTTAGTCTGATTTTGAGCTTCGCAATTGGTTGCAACAAAAATCCAACATTTCCTCCGAAGGCTTCATCCCATGACTCAATTGAGAGTCCACCATCTCCGAATCGAGGCAAAAGATTGTTGATCTTTCCCTGCTGATAGAATCGAGCAAGCTGAAAACTAAAGCCTGCGCCTACAAGCAACCACTCGTTCACTCGGTACGCAATTGATGGATTGCCCTGACCAGTAGTGATTGAGCTGGTCGTGAGGTCGTAACGTCCTACCCAATTCAAGCTGTAATCCGAAGCCAGTCCAAAATTCGAATCGAGCGCGATGCCTAGACTGATCCGATCCGAGAGCTTGTAAACGCAGAACGCGGATCCGATCGGGAAGAACACACCGGCGTTGCCACCCCCGCCTCCTTCTCCAGGTACCTCGGTGTGTGGACCGCGGTCGAAATTTATATCCGGCAGCATCGCTCTACCGGCCACCAGCAGTTGCGACCGATCGAGAAGCGTCATTCCGGCCGGATTGGCGGCAGCGGTGGCAGCGTCCGCCGCCATTGCGGCCCGGCCAGCGCTCGCGGTACCGAGGTCAGGTGCGCCCGTTTCGTACAGAGCGATTCCCGCAGACCATGCGTTTGAGCACGATAACAATAGACAGATTGCTCCGAGGATCGCGTTCCATTTCCTCACAAACTGAAATGGCCAAATCCATAGTCAGTTTCTATGGTACTAAGGTGGCATAGCTTTGCTTGCCTTGAATCACGGATTCTCGTTCAACTCGAGGAAAAAACCAGAACTATTCGCCTATAGGCGAACCAAGTTGTACCGTGGTGCGCAATCACCCGCAGGGAAAAGGATGCCCATGAATTCAAGAATCGTTTCGCTCACGATCGGTGCACTGTCGTTGGGTGCGTTCGCATGCGGATGTTCTCCGGCGAGCCCTCCACCAGCTCCGGTTGAGCAACAGCCTGCGACTGTACAAGCCGCGCCTCCGCCGCCGCCACAGGTCGTCGTACAAGCACCGTCCCAAGCGTCAGCGACGGGTAACTACGAACAAGCACCAATCATCGATGTGTCCCAGCTTCTACCGGCGAGCGCACTGTCAGGCCCGGGCTTTAGCGTCCAGCAACAGGTTCCGACTAATGGAGCAATGGGTGCATATACGATCGTCGCCGATGCAAGTGTGTTTCACAACGACGCGGGGACATACCAGATTGAGAGCCTGGACATGCTGAAGATACGCTTGTCCGAAATTCCCGCGATCGCGCAACTCGATAATGCCAGTCAGACTGAAGTGTTCGCCCAAGCGCTCGCGAAAAGCGCCGAGCGGCCCGTTACCGACGCGGCGCATATGGTCGAGCATCCGATGGATACCGTCACCGGACTCCCGAGTGGCGTAGGACAGCTCTTCGGCCGAATAGGCTTAGGGGCGAACGAGCTCTATGCCACCGCGACTAACGCTTCAGAGAGCGGTGGTGAACGCGCCGAGCAGGCAGCGGAAGAATCGGGCTCTATTACGGTCACCGCGCTAGGTTATGATCAGATTCGCCGCAGCCTGGCGAGGAAGCTTCACGTCGATCCTTATACGTCGGACCCGATCCTCGCGAAAAAGCTTAATCACGTTGCGTGGGTCATGTTCTCGGCGCGGCTGGCAGTCGATACCGTCATCACGGTTGCGGTGCCCGGCTCGATCATCATCTCCGGCACCGAGTTCACGGAGGATCTTGTCTATCAAACCCCCAAGGGGGATCTCATCTTGTTGGTGCAAAAGAAGCTCCGGAACTTCGGACTCTCAGAGGACGAGATCGCTGATTTCACCCATAACCCCGCACTTCCCCTGAGCCTGCAAGTCACGGCGGTGCATGATCTCGACAAGCTCGGACCGATCCGCGGACGCAAAGCAGTTGCGATCGCGTTGGGTAACGTCCTGACCGAGTACCAAGGACGTTTCCTGGTCACTTCGATTCATATGCTGGCTGACTGGAGTCAACAACGAAGTCCGGTCGTGCGCGTCGAAATTCCTGGCGTCCTGGTCGCGCGCGATCAAAACGGCACGACCGTATTACCGGCTCCGATCGATTACCTGTCGTGGACAGAGCGAATTGCGGGTTTTGCCACCGATCCGGCGCTGGTCGCGCGCCAGAATCGCGTGCTCTGGATACCCGCCAAGATGACGCCACTAGCACGCCAGCAACTCGCGGAGAATGGCTGGAGAGTGCATCAAGGCGATCAACCCTGAATCTGGGTTAACCTTCGGAGTCAAACAATGAGACGCACTGTTGGTATTCTCTTGCTCGCTATCGTGGGACTTTGGAGAACGACCGCTCGTGCAGATGGCATCGTTCTGCCGTTGCCACCGGAGGATCAGCAGAGAATCACTGCGAAGCTCGGACCAGGGGTCATCGGTAATGCCTTACCTAGCAAGCAAATCACCGACTCTTCCAGTTATTTCCCTCTCCGGGAGAGAGTCCTGACCTATCAGGTCACAGCTGGAGCCAACGCCGGTAAGGTCCAAACGCTTGGGCTAACGAAAGCTGAGCGCCCAAGCGGCCAATCGGCTTGGAGGTTTCAGTTCACACCATCACTCGCAGGATTCCTGCGCCAAACGTCGACCGGCGATCTAATTATGCCGGCGGTGACAGATGTAAGCGAAGGTGTGGTAGTAGTGAGTACTCCTGCAAATCCATTCATCACGAAGGGCATGCAGCCCGGAGAAACGCGATCTTATTCTCAACAAGTGTCCGTCAACTACCTCGATGATCCTACAGACCAAAGATATTCTGGTTCTCTGAACGGCACCTACACGTATGTGGGGACCTATCAAGTGACAGTGCCGGCCGGAACTTACAAGGCAGTTCTTTTTCGAGTCAAATTCGAAGGCAAGGTTGGTCCGGCACATACGCGCGACACGCAATACAATTTCTTCGCGCCCGGCATCGGTGCGGTCGCGATGATTACACAGGAAGATGTCGAGGCATTCTGGATCTACAACGTGGACACATCCACGGGTAAAGTGCTGATGTCACCCTGAATCGCGATCCTGATGCGGTTCTCAGTGAATTCGACCAACTCGAAGAGTAGCAATCAGGTTTCGCGGTTCCGCATTGTCGGGTTCGAGTTGTTCCAGCCGCTTAGCATAGACAAGTGCCTCCGCAGAGTTGCCTGATTCAGCGAGCCATTCCGTCAGTGAAGACAGCGAGTTCTGATCGTCGCGGAACCCGCAAGCTATGGTCTCTTCGTAGATCGCTCGTCATGTAGGTGCGCGTCGGCATGTGGCAGCTAACACATTGCGCACCGCCGGAATTAGGCTTGTGGAAGTGATGCTTTGCCGATCCGTATTTCTCAGACGAATGGCACCGGACACACCAGGCGTTGCCATCAGCTCGAATCTTCAAACTATGGGATCATGGCAATCGCTGCAAGAGACGCCCGGTGAAACATTTTACTTTGGATAAACGATTCTTATTCGTAATCCTCGGCTTTGATCTGGCCATCGGGAGAGTAGAAGCTCCGGTCGAGAAGTGAGACGCGGTAGTCATTCCCCACCTCCTGGCCGTGAACGTAGTCCTTGTGAATCTCGCCGCGGCGCGAATGACACCGGGCACACATTTGAATCTCGCGTTCCGTTTGACCTGGCGTACTACGCAACACCTCGCCCGAGCCAGCATTTGCGTACTCACCTTGCGCCACTCGTCGAGCTGAATCATTAGGCCCTGGGTAGTATTGAGCGATCGCCACTCGGCTTGCCTTACCAAGGCTACGTGGGCCGACCCGAACGCAGGGCATGCCCTCGCAGGCCACATCGATCTCCCAATACTCTGTCGAGAATGTTCGCGTAACTGCGTTCTAGTGGCCTGTAACAGCTGAATCGACAGTAGGGACGATTCGGTGTGAGAGGTTTTGATAGGCCCATTTGATGGGCACGGCGTGTTGGTTGTGATGACGGATATAACGCATAAGTTTGCGGGCCAGGTCGTTGACCGAGGTGAAGATACCGCGGGCAACGACATCGCGCTCGATCTTGCCGAACCAGAGTTCAACCTGATTGAGCCATGATGAATAGGTGGGCGTGAAGTGCAGGTGCACCTTGGGATGATCGGCCAAGAACTGCGCGACCCGCTTGGTCTTATGGGCCGAGAGGTTGTCGGCGATGATGTGGAGTTCGCGCGCCTTGGGTTCCAAAGCAACAATCTGGCCCAAGAAGGCCACAAACTCTTCGGTGGTGTGGCGCGCAGCGG
>JASHQJ010000210.1 GCA_030037595.1 Candidatus Binataceae bacterium | reverse complement strand
CAATTTTCTCGGACGCCTTGGCCGCTCGCGTGTTGAAGGTTTTCAGGCCTGTCTCAGGGTCGATACGGACTGCTGCGTTCATCTCGCTATCCTTGTGAGTTCCTCGCTGCTAGCACTTCTGGTGCGGAGCGCGCCAAGATCGTCGTCGGCACCGCGAAGCTCGACGCGTTGTGTTCGGACCCAGCGCCGGCTTACCGCTCGGCAAAAGCTCGGTGTTCGATCGGTTCTGCCGAACTATTTTGCACGTCTCGAACACCTAGCTAGTATGATTCTGCTCGTCAAGCGAATCACCCCTGCGCTTTGGCACGATGACTGCTTTGTGGGCTATTAGTGGCATTTGAGTGTATCCAAAGGATGCAGGGGGGCAGTTCGGATGGCGGCTAAAGCAGGTACCTCGCGCTCGATCGCGATCATCGGGTCCGGTTTCTCAGGGCTTTGCTTCGGGATTCAACTGAAAAAGCTCGCTTACGACTCTTTCACGATTTTCGAGAAGGCCGATCGCGTCGGCGGCACTTGGCGTGACAATGTCTACCCTGGTGCAGCCTGCGACGTGCCGTCTTTCTTCTACTGCTTTTCGTTTGAACAAAAGACCGATTGGTCGCGGAAATGGGCGCCTCAGTCCGAGATCCTGGACTACATGGATGAGTGCGCTCGCAAATACGACCTGCTGCGCCACATCCGGTTCAACACGGAGATCTCGAGCGCGAAATGGGACGAGGAAGCTTGTGTCTGGCGAATCTGCACGAGCAAGGGCGAGGAAATTGAGGCAGAGGTCCTGGTCAGCGGCGTCGGACAGTTAAACCGCCCGCACATGCCGCAAATCGATGGAGCTGAAAACTTCAAGGGAGCCGCTTTTCACTCCGCGCGATGGCGTCACGATATCGACTTCAGCGGAAAAACCGTCGGCGTGATCGGCAATGCCGCGAGTGCGATTCAATTTATCCCGCAGATCGCACCAAGCGTCGCAAAGCTTGATATCTTCCAGCGGAGCGCCAACTGGATGGTTCCGCGCAATGACTTTGCCTACACGGAGGAGAGCAAGCGCCGGTTCACCCGCTATCCGCTGCTGGCAAAGCTCTACCGATGGCTGATCTATTTCCAGCACGAGATGAACTGGCTGACGTTTATCGGAAACGGTGTTGTCTCATCCAGGATCGCTCGGGCGGCCGATCAGTATATGCGGACGACCGTCAAGAATCCGAAGCTTCATCAATTGTTGACCCCTGACTACAAAATCGGCGGTAAGCGCATTCTCATCTCGGACGACTACTACGCTGCGCTGAACCGTCAGAACGTCGAAATTGTTAGCGGGGCAATCGATCATGTTACAGAGGCCGGTGTCGTAACGAAGGATGGGCGCGAGTTTCCGATCGACATCCTCATCTATGCGACGGGGTTCGAATCGACCGAGTTCCTCGCCCCGATGACGATTCAGGGCCGCGACGGTCATCGTCTCGAGGAAGAATGGAAGCCTGGTGCGCGCGCCTATCTAGGTATCAGCGCTGCGGGTTATCCAAACCTGTTTTTGATGTATGGACCCAACACCAACCTCGGTCACAATTCGATCATCTTCATGATCGAGTGTCAGACGAACTACATCCTTGATTGCCTCAGGCAGATGAAGGAGCGCTCGATCGATGCGATCGATTTGCGACGCGATGTGATGGAGGAATTTGACGCGCGTGTCCAACAAGAACTCTCGCATACGGTGTGGGCTACAACAGGTAAGAGTTGGTACAAAACCGATGCCGGCAGAATCACGAACAACTGGTCTCGCAGCACCATCAGCTACTGGTGGGAGACGCGGGATGCGGACCTTCAAAAGTATGAGCGGCTGACACGATCGCAATCGCGCCGGACCGCCACGGTAACCGCCTTGGAGACGAAGGAGTCGACAGCCGCATAAGGTGCGTCGCACGCTGGCTGTTCCCGCCACGTCACGATCGCCGATCCGGGCAAATACGCGTGCGTAGGCAATTGCTAATGTGTCACTTAGCTATTGGGATTGTTATAGTTGACTTTAGGTACTCGCTTGGCGGATTTCAGCCACTGATTTACTGTGTTACACGGTAGATTCAGCCTTTGTCTGTAAAATTTTCCGTTTTTTGCTTAGAGAACGGCGCAGGCTTTGCTACGGCGGCCCAATTTTGCTTTCGCAGTTACGGCACGCTGTTTGCTGTCATCGCGGAATCGCTTCGCAGCCAAATCGAACGCAATACGAAGGTTACTCCATGCTTAGAACCAAAAATATCGAAAGCCAGAAGAAACCCCAGGTTAAACTGCTGAGCATTTTTTCACGGCACCGCGATAAGGACGTAACTGACTCATGGGCGATTGTTTCGAATGTTGCCTGGATGCTTGCTAGCTCGGTTTTTCTTTTCACTGCAAGTGGCTGCCTCGCCACACGCAGTTGGGTCCAGGATCAACTGAACCCGATTAATGCCAAGCTCAACAACACGGACGCTAAGGCTGACCAAGCCCTCACCGGATTGCAAAATCTCCACCTCGAGAAGCGGCTGGTTCTGAATTCACAAAACGGGCCGACGTTCGCATTTGGATCGGCTAATTTGAGCCCGAACGCCAAACGCGAAATCGATGGATTCATCGATGACCTCCAAGGTTCGCCCAACTCGGGCGCGGCGTCGAGTCGCGTCTTCGTCGTTGCGGGGCATACGGATAGCGTCGGCTCCGAAGACTATAACTACGTGCTGGGCCAGCGCAGAGCAGAGAAGGTCGCCGGATACCTGGTCGGCAAGGAAGGCATCGACCCTACGCAAGTGCGCGTCGTCTCGTACGGGGCCAGCAAGCCTATTGCTGACAACAGCACGTCCAGCGGCCGCCGAAGCAACCGCTGCGTAGAGATTCTGGTTTACCAGGAGAAAATCAGCTCGGCAGCCGAGCAGCCTTCAGCAAACCTGGAATAGCCTTCTCGTCAAACCAAAGCGGCGAGGCATACATTGCTGCGCCGCTTTCCATTGTTCGCATTGCCGATCAATTCACGCTCGGTGACGAGCCGCGTCGAGGTCAAGTTCATGAATAGCTCGGCGCGGCCGCTCCATTGGCTCGCGATGACACAAGAGTCGGACCATCCCGGTCTCTGAAACGGTACTTATCGATTTTCAGAGATCGAATCTTTGACTCGAGTGTTGACGGCCGCATGCCTAGTCTAATCGCGGCGCCCGAAGGTCCCGATATGCGGCCACGTGTCGCCGCCAGGGCTGCTTCAATCTCATCCTTTTCTATCGTCCTGCGGTGCATGCGAAGTGGTTGGAATGACGCGCTTACATCATGCTCGGCTCGAGCGAGCCAACTCTCGTCGATGGAAAAGGTCTCCGTTTCGCAAAGAATCACTGATCGCTCGATGACGTTCTGAAGTTCGCGGATATTGCCAGGCCACGAATATGACTGAAGCAATGTCATGGTTCGTTGGCCGATATTGCTTATTTTCTTTCCTGTCCGGCTCGCAAACTGCTGGACGAAGTATTCAACCAGAATCGGAATGTCTTGAGCGCGGTCTCGCAGCGGCGGCACTTCGATCGGAAACACATTCAAGCGATAAAAGAGATCGCTGCGAAATTCTCCCGTTGCCATCGCGGCTTGCAAGTTACGGTTGGTCGCGGCAATGACGCGGACATTCGCCGAAATCGGATAACTGGCGCCGACACGTTCGAACTGACGCTCCTGCAAAACGCGCAACAACGCAATCTGAGTCTCGCATGGCAGTTCTCCGATCTCATCCAGAAACAACGTACCGCCGTCAGCCATCTCGAAGCGGCCAAGTCGTCGCTGCGACGCGCCGCTGAAAGCACCTCTTTCGTGGCCGAAGAGTTCTGATGCGATGAGCGTCTGCGGAATCGACCCACAATTCACCGCCACGAAGGATCGAGAGGTTCGTCGCGACCGCTTGTGAATCGCGCGCGCGATGAGCTCCTTTCCCGTTCCCGTTTCGCCGAGGATTAAAACTGTGGAATCGGTTGGAGCAACTTTGCCGATGCGCGAAAGGACTTCTCGGAGAGCGGGCGACGTGCCAACGATTTCCTCGAACATCGGAACATCGTCGATTTTTTCGTGCAGAGCGAGCGCCTGATCTCGAGCGCTCTCCTCGCACTTCTCGCGACCTTCACTCTCAGGACTGTCAAGCAGGTGCATCATCGGAAGAACTCCTTAATGAGGTTAAGCTGAGGACTGCTCGTGTCGCGCAGGTCGTCTGATCCAGCCTCTTACCTTGCCTGATCTCGTATCCATTCCCGTGACCAGGAACACCTACTTCTTGCGGTCGCTGTCCACGCTGCTCAAAGTCAGCTCAAAAAATCTGTAGAGCTCACGCTGGTTTGCGAAAAAAACCGCTTCACCAGAGGCGAGGTGCTCGACTCGACCGGTCAGCGGGATCGTTTTTGCTCGGAACTGCACTACGAATGCTCGCGTAGGCGACAAGTCGGCGGTTTTCTCCTGCCGCTCGACATCCGGAGTTGACCCACGGCGTGCGATCGTTTTTGGACTCGACTTCCTTCGGTTTGGCATCTCTGCTGTCAATAACACCGGGAACGTACTATTGCCCGTGTAGTGACCGTGGAGTTTGCGTGGAGTTTTCGTGGATGATCGACGTCATCGCAATCGCATCATGAGTACCGGGCCAATTCTTCGCTTCGATCATTTTTCGCTTGACCGCCAAAATCAGGAGCTGCTCCAGGAATTGCGCCGGATTCCTTTGCCGCCAAAGATTTTCGCCATTCTTGAATACTTCGCTCTGAACGCGGACCGGCTGGTCACTCAAGAGGAGCTGATGGATGCAGTGTGGGGGCCGATCACGGTTGGCGATGCGGTCCTGCGTGGCTATATCCGAGATCTTCGCCGCGCTCTGCGTGACGATGCGACGCATCCGCGATTCATCGAAACCGTACCGCGTCGCGGCTTTCGATTTCTGCCAAACGTCACCGTCGAGGAGGCGACTTGCTCGACGTCAAAAAATCGGCCTCTGGTGACCGCGCCGCCTCCCGGATTGATTGGGCGCGAGCAAGCTCTCAATGAGCTTCATCGCGGCCTGCAACTTGCGCATGCGGGCAAACGCCAGGTCGTTTTCATCGCGGGCGAAGCCGGGATCGGGAAAACCGCCCTGCTGAATGCCTTCCTCGATCGGGTCCGCGCGACGGATTCGATTCTCGTTGCCTCCGGGCAATCAATCGAGCAGTTCGGCACGCGAGAAGCCTATCTGCCGGTGTTCGGCGCGCTCGGCGCATTATGCCGCGGTCCTCACGCGCGCCAGGTGCTCACGGTTCTAAGCCGGAATGCTCCCACCTGGCTCGCGCAAATGCCCGGCCTGATCGCTGATAGTCAGTTGCAGGATCTCCAGGTAAGAGTGCAGGGCGCCACTCAGAAACGCATGCTCGGCGAGTTCTGCGAAGCGTTAGAAGTACTTTCCGCCAGCCAGCCGATCGTCATTAGCCTGGAAGATCTACAATGGAGTGATAGCTCCACGGTCGATCTGCTCTCCGCCCTGGCACGCAGAACTGAAGCCGCGCGCATCATGCTGATCGGCAGCTATCGGCCGGCGGACGTAGTCGTTTCAGCCCATCCGTTGAGGATGGCCGTGCACGAACTTCGCGTGCACGGTTGCTGCAGCGAGATATTGCCTGAGTATCTGAATAAATCAGGAGTGGGTCAGTATTTTGATCATCGATTTCCGCGTCATCGCTTTCCTGCGGGCATGATCGAAGCGATTTATCGCACCACCGGTGGAAACCCGATGTTTCTCACCGCGATGGTCAATGATCTCGTCAATGAGGGATCGATTGTTAGGCGCGACGGCGGATGTCAGTTGAAGGGTAATCCGGAACAACTGAAAAGCTGGAAGTCCGCAAGTCTTCGGCAGCTAATCGAGGTCCAACTTTCGCGTCTTCCCGCGGATGAGCAACGAATCATCGAAGCAGCCGCCGCCATAGGCAACGAGTTTTCCGCTGAGATGGTCGCGGCGGCTCTCGACCTTGACCCGATCGACGCCGAAGAACGCTGCGAGGCCCTGGTGCGACGGGGCCAGATCCTGCGTTCCGCGCCGCAGGCGGCAGCGCAAGGGACGGTGGATTTCTCGCAATACGAATTTGTTCATGACCTGTATCGAACAGCGGCGAGTGATCGAAGTTCCCAGGCTCGTCGTCGCCGCTGGTACCAGCGAATCGCCGAGAAGCGGGCGGCTGACGCGGGGGATCGAGCTGACGAGATTGCAACCGAGCTTGCCTATTACTTCGAGAGCGCAAACATGTCGATGGAGGCGGCGCGCTACTGTGCGTTGGCTGGAGAGAAAGCTATCCGACGATTTGCTGACCTCGAAGCGCTCGCGCAGTTCCAGCGCGGAATTGAAATGTTGAAGTCTGTAGCGTCATCCAGCGAACGCGACAACTTAGAGTTACGTTTGCAGGTCGGCCTCGCATTTCCCCTGGTCAACAATAAAGGTTACCTCGCCGACGAAACTGTGGCGGCGATTTCCCGCGCGAGCGAATTGAATGAGAAGCTCGGTGACGGTCCGCAGAGCTTCGTAGCGCTACGCGGGCTCTATACGATTCTCATAGGAAGAGCGGATTACAAAGCCACTCTTGAGCTATGTGACGCGATTGATCGAGTCGCACAACGCGATCCCGATCCGTACACGCACGCAGAGGCCATCCGACTACGCGGCACTGCGACATTCATGCTCGGCAGATTAGTAGAAGCGCAGGACGCGCTGACAATGTCGCTTCTTGCTGCTCGTTCCACGGAGCGTACTTCCAGGGTCACGGCGATAATTGATGATCTTCGAGTAAGCTCCGCGTCTGTCCTTGCGCTTGCGCAATGGGTGCTCGGATATCCTGATCAGGCTCAAAAGAGTGCCGAAACTGCCCTCGCTCGTGCAGTGAGTCTGGGCGCGCCATTTTCGATTGCCTTTGCACGCTGCTTTCGCGCAATGCTCCAGCGATTTCTGCGCAATACCGCGACCACGATTGAAGAAGCCGAATCTGCAATAGCCATCTGCGATCAATACGGATTCCCGCTGTGGCGCGCGCAAGCGTCACTCGAACGAGGCTGGGCCTTAACAATGCAGGCTAGGGGGATGGAAGGGATTCGTGAGATCCGTTCCGCGCTCGCCTCTGCACAACTGGGCTTAGGAGGATCAGTTGCCAAACTCGCGGAAGTTTGTCTTCATCTCGGAAGAACGAACGAGGGTCTCCGCGCCGTGGACGACGCGCTGAAGTATGTTCGCGAGCGTCACGAGGGTCTCTGGGAGCCAGAACTTCATCGACTGAAGGGCGAACTTCTTTTGCAGCGCGCCGAACAGAAAGGCTTGAGGCGCGACGCTGACATCGAGCAGGCGCAACAATGCTTCGATAGTGCCCTTCGGCGAGCCCGCGAAAACGACGCGAAGTCATTCGAGCTTCGCGCCGCGATGAGCCTACATAAGATCTGGTGCCACCAAGGCAAGCGTGCCGAAGCGCGGCAAATCGTTGCAGAAGCCTACGATTGGTTCAGCGAGGGATTTGACACCCCGGACCTGGTTGACGCGCGACGCCTGCTAGGAAGGCGCTAAGAGGAAGCACGCGATTGATGGCAGATCGGGAGTCGCGATTAGCATGGGCTATCGGCGAGCGTATGATTGATTTGAGGGGCGCTGATGAGGAGGAGTTGTTCCGATGTCTCAACTCAAAAGCGGCAAGCTCGGCGCAAGACCAGGGAACCGATTGGCCATCGACGCGGCGCTTCGTTCGCGCGGATTCCTGCCTGACCACGATCCACTGATCAAGTTTCCGGAAGGTTCGGAATTTGCGGTGCTGGACGAAATAGGAAGAGATCTGCCAAGCCTGCTGCAGGACAAGGGCTTTCGTGCCTATGCGCGTTCATTGACGATTCCGCCATGGCCTCAAAGCAAAGCCGCTGACCGCGACTTGCCTGAACTCCGCCTCTACTACGTGCGTGTCGGCTTTCTTGCCTCGGCCTACATCAATCAGGTCGGTGAAGAACCTTGTAGAGTGTTGCCGGCCAATCTCGCGGCGCCCTTATGTCTTGTTTGCCGGTTGCTCAGGTGTCCACCGATTTTGAGCTACGACGGATACGCGTTGTTCAACTGGAAGCGGTTTCGCAAAGACGGCCCGATCGCACTTGGAAACATCGATACGATCCAGAACTTCGTCCACCTATACGATGAGCACTGGTTCATCCTGGTTCATGTCGAAATCGAAGCCTTAGCGGCTCGTATCGTTGACGCGATAGCGAGGGCTGACGCGGCCCTGGACGCGAATGATGGCGCACTCGTTAATGACTCGGTTCGCGACATCGCTAGCGCAGTAAATGACGAGGTCAGGGTCCTCCGCCGAATTCCTGAGAAAATGGATCCGGCGCGCTACTACAAAACCTTTCGTCCCTACATCCGTTTCTTCGAGAACGTCGAATACGAGGCCGAAGTCCCGGGCGCGCGCGTAGCGGCCGACTCTGCGGCGCGAGTCAGTATGAACTTCCGCGGCGAGACCGGAGCGCAGAGCAGCATCATGCCTCTGCTGGTCGCGTTTATGAAAATTCCGCATCGGCCGTCGATGCTTACGAACCATCTTAGGGACATGCGCAACTATATGCCGGCCGAGCATCGAGGTTTGATCGAAGCGGTGGAAGCGATGCCAGGCATTCGTGGTATAGCTGGCAAACAGAATTACAATGCAGTGCTCGACGCGATAGCTGAATTCCGCGCGGTGCACTACGGATGGGCACAGGAATATATCAATCGCTGGACAGATGACCCGCGCGGAACCGGCGGTACGCCCTACATGCAATGGCTTAAGCAGCTCATCGACGAGACTCTTGCCTTCAAGATCTTGTAGTTCCCTCGCAATCACCATCTGGAAGCTTGAAGCCTCGCGTTCGCTATTTGCGTGAGCTTCGCGATACCGGTGATATAGCTACCGACGCTTCCGACGTGAGCATTAGAAAAGTCATGCTCTCCTGAAGATAGAGATTGACTATCTTGTCGGTGTGACTCAGGTAACCTATCGAGACATCCTGACCCAAGTGCAACTCGAAATCACCGCCGCGAGTGGTAAGCAGGAATGCGCCGTCGATCGCGCCTGCCCAGATGATCTCTTCGTTGACGAGGCGCTGGATGTGCTGGATGACAGGGTAGCCGTGATCGCTCGCCTCGCTCAGCGCAGTGTAGGCGTCCGCGCCGAGCACGACCGAATAAGGACCATTGACGCCGGCTAGCCGCAACTCGTTTAACGCTTCCGCGATTACATCCGGATAGTGAGCAACGTCTTGTGGTAATGTCTTCGCGCGATTACTCGAGGTTTTACGGATACCTTCGATAGATGCTGCGGCGTAACCTTCGAAAATGGCGCGGTCCTCGGCAAAGGCAATTGTTTTCGCCGCATCTTTCAAGGGTTGCCAGTCCGAATCATTGGCGCCGCGTTCAATGTCATCGATTGCTTGCCGATCCAAATGAAAGGGAACGCGCAGCTCGACGAGTGCTTTGACTTCGCGCTGGCGTGCGAGGATTCCGTTGCCGGGTGATTCGACATTTCGCAGATGGCCCGTGCCGACTGCGGATAGCATCGAGCCGCCAGGGCCTTTTACATCCACTACTCGGCGGCTCGCGAGGTAGCGCTTAAGCGTGCGGGTAGCTTCTTCTTCGATTTGTGACCATGCGCGTTCGTTGATTGGCGCCAGTTCTCGATAGAAATTATTCATTGCGCGGTATTCCTTTCAGGGACCCGATTCCCAGCGAGCCATCACTAGAGGCAGTGCCGACGGATGAAGATTCCGATGGGTCTGTGATCTCTGTTACGGTCGCTGGTGCCGGACCCTCGGGCGTTATGGCGTCGAGGAAGGTGAGCGACGGCACGAAAAACAGCGTGCCCGTCACTGCCCGGCTCACATCAAGCAGCCGATCGTAATTGCCAGGCGGGCGTCCGACAAACATGTTCTGCAACATCTGTTCGGTTGTGCGCGGCGATCGCGAATAACCGATGAAGTAGGTGCCGAACTCGCCCTCGCCGGCCCGGCCGAAGGCGCCATTGGCGCGGAAGATTTTCTTTTCGACGCCATTTTCCACGATCGTAGTCAGCGCATTGTGCGCCGAGGTCGGCTTGACAGAATCATCGAGCTCGATGTCTGAAAGCTTGGTCCGCCCGATGACCTTTTCCTGGTACTCGGTTGAGAGCTCATTCCACGCCTTCAGATCGTGAAGGTATTTCTGGACGATGACGTAGGAGCCTCCGGCAAACGATGAATCTTCACTGCCGATAAACACTGCCTCGTCGGCTTCCTGATCGACCGGATTCTCTGTTCCATCCACGAAGCCCAGCAGGTCGCGATTGTCGAAGTAGCGGAAGGCCTTGACCTCATCGACGGTCGAGACCGCTTCGCCGAGGCGCATCAGGATCTGTGTCTCGAGCTCGAAGCATAGATCCTCGCGTTCACTCCGAATGTGGAAGATCAGGTCGCCGGGAGTCGAAACCGCGTGACGCGGACCTGCAATAATCTCCCCGAAAAGATGAAGCCCGCTGGGCCGCGGATTTGCGAACAAACGATCCCAGGCTTCAGAACCGATTCCCAGCACGCAAGAGAGCTCAGCGCTCGCATCGCGAAATCCAACAGCTCGTACGAGCGCGGACAAGTCGGCGCACGTTGCTCGAACGGCGCTTTCGTTTTCGGCGCCGGACGCGATCGTCACAACCAGGAAAATCGCGGCGCGCCTGAGCGGCTGAACAATCCACTGCGGCAGAGCGGCTGGAGCGCTACTTTTTGTATCGGAACCTGGCACTGGCACATTTGAGCATGGCGGATGGCTCAATGAAAACGTACGCGCGTTCCATCAGGCGCCAACCGGACGCGCGACATACGGGAATTCCGTGCGAAGTGTTCCGGTCGCTGTGCGAGGGCCCAATCCGTCGGAAACAGCCGAATTCGTTACCATCGAGAACATCACCTCTGGTGCATTGTCGGAAAGTGCCCGTCCGTTGCGCACCGCGAAGCCAAACACGGCCGGCGTGCCGACCTTGTATGGCAGGATGTCCGGGAAGCAAAGGTCCGCCACCTTTTGGCCGTAAGCCTGCGGATCCGCGCTCGTATTCATCGCACGAACTACGCCGGCGACAAGTTTGCTTATTATCGGTCCATAAATGGCGCGGTCGTCTTTTGGTTGAGTCGTGTTGTACTCGCTCGAGCGCTCGCTGTCATCCGGATTGAAGATCGGCTGGATCATCGGCAGGCCGGCGCGATTGATCTGCCTCCATCCTCCCGCATCGGTAGCAAGCGCGGTCACGCCCCAAAAGCCGATTGCAGTAGTTGGGAATGCGCTGTCGGGAACCTCGAGCACTATTGAGCTTACGGTGGTGTTAGCAAAGGCATTTACGGCCTTGCTTTTGTTCCATGCCGTCAAGTCCACAGGTTGACCGTTTGACACGGCCTTCCTTATCGCACCAAGAACATTGGGTTCGATGTAAAAAGGCTCTCCTGCCTTCCCTGCCCACACGCGCAAGCTTGAGCCGCCCTGTATTTGCTCCTCTGTGTGACCGCGCGCCAGTACTGTTCCCTCGGCACTTCGCTCGCGCGATGCGGCGCCGTCGAGCCGAGACAGCGTTAGGCTCTGCTTGCCGTCGGTTTCGCCGTGTCCAAACGAGACGCGGAAAGTAACGTCTTCCACCGCGTCTCCATCGGTATCAACCTTAAATTCGTACAAAGCCTCAGGATGAAACTGTTCAGGATACTTCCTGCCTGCGAGCGACGAGTTTATGTTCATGACAAAGACAGTTCCCGCCTGGCCTCGGAAAAGATACATGTCGGTGATGTCAAGTCGTGTATCTTGTCGAGCTAGTGGTGAGTCTAGATGATGTGACACGGTTGTGGCTCCTTGTTTTAATCCGAAGTACCAAGACTCCCGCGCATCACCACGTTGATGCATCGGCGCAATCGCTTGTGAGGCGTCATACCGCTGGACTCTGTCATAGATGCGAGAACGGTCGCGAAGGTTACAGCGTGAAATAGCAGAGAAGCGCACGCGCCCGCTCCGCATCATCGAATGCTCGGCGAGGCTGCTCCGTTCCGGCGGCGTTGCGCGCAGTTTCGCGAATTGACGCGCGCGGGCTCAGTCAAATGAAGGGCGCGGGCATTTCAAATTGCGACCCGGACCGCGCCGTTCCCCAGTGCCTGTCGCGGTTGCAAACTCCGCGCCTCAATGCGACTTTAAGGGGCACTGTTCGAGAAACCCGTTTCGGACTTACCCATAGCCGAAAATGCGAGGTGCCACGTGGCCGATTCAACCGAAGAAAAACCGTTTTTCCCCCAGATGAGCGGGCGCTCGAAGCCCGAGCGGCCCCAGGAATATTACGAAGCGATCAAACAGAAATTCGCCGAGGAGCGTGATCTGCGTCTCCGCTATCGTCCGGAAGGCACCGCTCAGTTCACCTCGGACCTGAGCGGCGCTTTCGCCAAGTACGCGATCGATCCGTACGCCGGCGAGGTCAAGCCGCGCGAGCCGATCAACGACTCCGTCGAATGCCTCTTCATCGGCGGCGGGTTCTCCGCGCTGCTCACCTCGGCGCGCCTTCGCGAGTACGGTGTCGAGAGCATTCGCATCGTCGAGCGGGGCGGCGACGTGGGCGGTACCTGGTACTGGAATCGTTATCCAGGCGCGGCTTGCGACGTCGTCGCGTATGACTATCTGCCGCTTCTCGACGAGACCGGTTACGTACCCACTCGCCACTATGCCAAGGCGCCTGAGATTTACGCTTACTGCCAGTTGATCGCGAAAAAATACAACCTCTACGACCTCGCCGTCTTCCAGACCACTGTGACTTCTACAGTTTGGAACGAGGACGAGAAGATGTGGCACGTCGAGACCGATCGCGGCGACCACATGAAGGCGCGGTTTGTGATTTGCGCCAATGGCACCCTCTCCAAGCCCAAGCTCTCGAAGATCGATGGGATGGAGACCTTCAAGGGCCACACCTTCCACACTTCGCGCTGGGACTACGATTACTGCGGCGCCGACCTCGAGAAGCTTCATGACAAGGTCGTCGGCATCATCGGCACGGGAGCGACCGCCGTGCAGGCGATCCCGCGCCTCGGCGCCGCGGCGAAGGAGCTCTATGTCTTCCAGCGCACGCCGTCATCCATCGACATCAAGGATGACTGGCCGACTAAGGAGGAGTGGGCGCGGAAGCTGCAGCCCGGATGGCAGGCCAAGCGCCGCGAGCGCGCCCGCGCCGACGCGCGCAAGATGGAAGAGGATCGCCACGTACCCGGCGTCTCGCGCGAAGAGAAAATCCGCCGCCAGGAGAACGCCAACATCGACTACATGATGCGCATCCATAAGCGCATCGAGGAGATCGTCGAGGACAAGGCCACTGCCGAGGCGCTCAAGCCCTGGTACATGTTCATGTGCAAGCGGCCGTGCTTCGACAACGACTACCTGCCGACCTATAACCGCCCGACCGTCCACCTGATCGACACTCACGGCAAGGGTATCACCGAGATCCGCGAGCGCGGCCCGGTGTTCGAGGGCAAAGAATACCCGCTCGACCTCCTTATCTATGCGACCGGCTTCGAGGTGCAGAAGACCGGCATCTACAACCAGATCAGGGGCGAGCGCGGCATCGAGCTGAACGACAAGTACCAGAGCGGCATCCGCACGCTGCTCGGAATCCATTCGCAGGGCTACCCGAACCTGTTCATCATGGGCGGCTACCAGGCGTCGTTCCAGTTCAACCTGACCGACATGCTGCAAGTGCAGGGCGATCACATCGCCGCCTGCATCGACTACGCGCGCCGCCACGGCTATCAGACGATCGATGCGACAGCCGAGGCCGAAGAATGGTGGGTGCAGGAAGTGATCGAGCATCGCGGCAAGACCACGCGCAACCAGGACTGCACGCCCGGCTACTACAACTTCGAGGGCGAGTTCCAGCGTCGTCAGGACGGTAACTACAACGGCGGCTACAATCGTTACTGCACGCACCTCGAGGACGTTCGCGCCAAGATGGCGGAGAACTTCATCTTCAAGAAGTAAGAGCCAGGCCTAAAGGTATCGTAGCCCAGCCCCGATCCTTCGTCTCCGCTGCTGTCAGTTGTGCAGCAGGACGACGATTGATCGGGGCTGAACGTTGTAGGTCAGCGACGCGATCGCTGGTTCGCTACCGGGCGCGAAGATGTCATCAGGACTAGGCCTCGCGGTATCAACCGCAACGCTCCAATCGGTCGCCGCTCCTTCCTGGATCGTGAACACCAGGGGCTCCCACCAGGCATTGATCATCACGTAGATGTCACTGTCGCCGACGGTCGCACCTTTTAATGAGTAGGCGAGGGAGTGCGACTCGGCTGATTCGTCCGGGCTCGCGCCGACGCCGTACCATTGCACGTCGGGATTTTGCTGGTTCCAGAACGTGCTGCGGCCGATTGACGGATGTGCCTTGCGAAACGCGATCATGTACTTGAAAAAGCGGAAGATATCCTGGTTCGCCGTGAGCAGATTCCAGTTCAGCCATACCTTCGGATCGTCGATATTGTAAGGATTGTCGTTGCCTTGCTGCGTGTTCATGAACTCGTCGCCGGCGCAGAACATCGGCGTGCCGTTTGACAGCATCAGGAGCGCGCAAAAGTTCTTGATCTGTTGCTTGCGGAGCGCGGCGACCGCCGGCGAATTTTCATCCTGGCCGGGACTGACGCTGTTCCAGCTATTCTGCCCGTCGTTGTCGTAAGCGACCAGGTCGTACATGCATAGCCCGTCGTGACAATCGATAAAGTTGACACTCTGGCATGGCCGATAATCAGTAAGCGTATCGTCATAAAAGAGATCGGTACTGCCGTAAAGCCGCGTCATCAGCGCGGTCACCGTAGAATCGTCGCCTTTGATGAAGCAGCGCACGTCGTCGCGGAACTTGCCGTTCCACTGCCGCCACGTGAGTCCGGGGAAACCGCGCCCCAGCTCGTAGGCGGCGGGATCCCACGCCTCCGCGATGAGGCGCAACGTGGAGAGGCGCGGGTCGCTGCCGATCTCGGAAATCACAGGCGGATCGGATGAAATTGCGCCGGTCTCGTCGCGCGTGAGGATACTCGCGAGGTCGAACCTGAAGCCGTCAACGTCGAGCGCGTAGGCCCAGTAGCGGAGACTGTCGGTGATTAGTTGTCGCACCGCGGGGTGAGCGGTACGCATATCGTTGCCGCATCCGCTGTCGTTGATGAACTCCGAGTAGTTGTCAGGATTGAGGAGATAGTAAGTCGAATTGTCTATTCCACGGAAACTGTAATTCGGTCCGAGTTGATTTCCTTCGGTCGTATGGTTGTAAACGACGTCGAGGAACACCTCGATTCCCGCGGCGTGCAGTGCATCGATCATCTCGCGCAGCTCGCCAAACGCATTTTGCGCGACACCGCCAGTCGCATAGCCGTTGTGCGCGGCGAAGAAGCCTAGAGTCATGTAACCCCAGCGGCTTCCCTCCTGGGGATCCCACTGATGTATCGGCATCAGCTCGACGGCCGTGATACCGAGCTCCTTGAGGTGCGGAATCTTGGCGATCACGCCCGCGTACGTGCCGCGCGTTGCCGCATCGAGGCCCGAGCTCGGATCGTTGGTGAAGTTTCGGACGTGCATTTCGTAGATGATGAGATCGTGAGTGTGCGGCACGGGCCGATTGCTGGCCGGAACCACGATCGGGCTTTGCGCGGGCAGGATTCCGAGCGGTGCCTTGCCGTCATTAGCTCCGGGAGCGGCCGCGGCGGCACGAGAAAAGTCAGGCGGGAGAAAAATTCCGCGCGCGTAAGGATCGAGCAGCGCTTTGTCGGGATCGAAGAGCTGCCCGCCGCTTGGATTCTGCTGCCCGTCAACTTTGAACGCATAGTAGGCGGCGCCCGGAACGTCGGCGGCAGCGACGAGCATATGCCATACGCGAACCGTCTTGTTGACCGCGGGATCGAGATCGTAACTGCGAATCGGATTTAGGAAATCGCCACTGCCGTAAATTAGCAGGCGGACCGCCGTCGCATCCGTCGAATAGAGCGTGAAGTTCCACGCCTTGACCGAATCGATCCATGTCGCGCCGAGCGGAGTCGGCGATCCCTGCACGCGGCTCCAGGCGTCGAGTTGAATTGGGTCGCCTGCCATCGCTTCACCTCGCGGATCTGAATGCGATTGTCGCCTCGCAATCGGGTGAGCCACACTTTATCCAGTGGGTTCGGTCGAACGCCAACTCCGATTCCATCGCGAACAAGAGGATGCATCGCAGCGCCTGTTTGACCCGATGCGCGCGCTGCCGATACGCTCCGCGGATGCGCGACGGCGCGAGATATCTCCCCGATTTCATCGGCATCGGCCCAGGCAGAACCGGCACTACCTGGCTGCATCGCGTGCTCGAGAACTCCGTCGTACTCCCCGAAGGCACCAAGGAGACCCAGTTCTTCAACGAGCGCTACAAGTTCGGCCTCGACTGGTACGCCTGGCACTTTCGCCGCGCCGACGGCAGCAAAAAGATCGCCGAGGTCTGTCCCTACTTCAACCACCGCTTCGCCCGTGAGCGCATCAAGCAGCATCTGCCCAACTGCCGCCTTATCTGCACGATCCGAAATCCCGTCGATCACGCCTACTCTGTGTACAAGCTGATGCGCCACTACGTGTGGACGCGCACCTCGTTCGAAGACACTCTCGCCAACCGGCCGCATCTCGACGACAGCAACCGGACTGCGTTGCATCTCAGCGGATGGTTCGATCTCTTCGGCCGCGAGAACGTCCTCGTCACCAGCTACGATGAGCTCCGCGGTTCGCCGCAGACTTATCTCGATCGCGTGACCAACTTCGTCGGCCTGCCGAGGATCGTGCTCGGCAACGATGTTTCCTTGAGCGATGACGTGAACGCGTTCGAGCGCGCGCCGAGGAATCGCCATCTGGCGCAGAACGCCCGTCATGTCCTCTACTGGATGCGCGATCATCGCGCGTATCGCACGATCAACGCGGCGGAGTGGCTCGGCATCTGGTCGTTCTGTTTCGGCCGCGGCGAGCCTTTCCCACCGATCCCGCCAGAGTTGGAACTCAAGCTGATTCAGCGCTGGATGCCCGAAATCGTGGCACTCGAGAATCTGCTCGATATCGATCTCTCAGCGTGGAAGGTCCCCCGCGTGGCACGCACCTCGCGCAGGTCGGCTTCCGCCGCCTGAGATTTCGATGGTTCGAAAGGCTGAATACGGCCGAGATCCATATTTCCGCATCTTCGTGCTGGCCGGATTGTTCGTCACGCTCGCGTTTGCGGTGAGTGCTGCGGCGGCAGCAGCAGTGGCGGCAGCGCAAGCACCAAGGAGCGCGAGGGATTCCCCGGCGACACTCCCTACGCCGATACCGTCGTTAGGCCCTACTATGTGAACAACGGTCTGGTAGATCCGCCTGTTGTACTGGGAACCGTACTTCTACAATGAGGACTTTGTTTACATCGCGGCGATGACGCATAACTGCGAGCCCGTCTAAGGCTGCGTTTGGAACGTGGGCGGTCTAACCCGTTTGTAGTCGCCGTCGAAAGTAACATTCAGGCCGCCGGGGGCCAGGTTGTCGTCGCTGACGTTGAGGGCACGGGGCTTGAAGTGGATCGTAAAGCTGCAGCTGCTGGGATCGCTGGCGTCATTTAGATAGTGGAATACATCTCCTTGAGTTTGGTGTTGCCATCGACGTCGCCGACATTGACGTTGCGCCGGATGTCGCCAGCGCGTTGCCCTGTACTCGCACGCGTCCGTCATCCTGTAAAAGGATGTCCAGCTCTGCTCCGTAGCTGGGGTTGCGGCCGAGAATATCGCCCGTGATATAGCGCCCACTGACGTGATCGGTAGGAGATAGCGCTTGTAGCTGGAAGGGCATGCTTTTCTTGCCCTTGGGAGTGGACCAGGTTCCGTCCATTATTTCAGGCTTACCGAAACTTCCGCGAAAGGATCCCGTCGGACGGCCGGATGAGCCTGATTCTTAAAGCGTCAAAGTGCCTCCGGTGCACGACCCACTCAAAGGAATCGGCTGGTTGTATTTAACGTAAGCGTACGATCCATTCACTTGATGGTCGTGAAAGGTCAGCTTCATCGAGGTGCGGGTCTCTTTGCCGAGTTGGCCGAACAGTTCGATCGTGGATGGCGCCGAAGGGCATTCAGCAACCGCGGCGGGAGAATTTTGAACGGCTAAGGCTACGATACACGCAGTCATCAACAACACCTTGATGGCGTTCCGCTTGTTCAATTTCTCGACCTGTCAGCGCATCTCGCGGATTGTTTGGTCGCAGAATAAAGCTCGTTGCGGCTCAACCATTTGCGTGAACTCTAGGTCAATCAGAATTTCAATTTTGAAATCCCGCATCGGACTCGCCTAGGTGCCAGGCACGGAAGAGCAAGCCTGCCTTGGCGTAAAGGCATGTGCAGCATGCTTTTGATCGCGCTCTAGTCCCCATCGCTCGGCTCCGCGCACATCGACGGTAACGCTTATTTCAGGCCGGAAACGTCCAGCTGGCTATTCCGACCTTCGGTCAGGTATGGGAAGCGCTCGACAGTGGCGCGAACATTCTTGATCTTCCTGCCATGGTCGCCCCACTGCACGATCACCTCGCTTCCGATCTTCGAAGCATCTACGTCGATACAGCCCATCGAAAGCACTTCGCGGAAGTAATAGCTGTAGATGGTTCCCGACGAGAAACCAATTTGCCAGCCGTCCTTCGTTATGTGATCGGCATGCGCCTGCGGCCACACATTGGGAGCGTACGGCAAATCGAGCGGCTTGTAAGCGTCGCCGGGCCTGAGTAACGACGCGAATATGTCGAGCACGTCTTCCGGATTCCAACGGAGTGTGACCACCGTCCGCTTCGGATGAGCGACCTCGGCTTCGAGCGCGGCACGACCGAGGAAGTCGTGATCGAATTTACACATGTGATGCCATCCAACTTCGACTGGAGTGCGAAAACGCGCGCGCAGGTTGGAGGGATCGACGCTGCCCGAAGTCTTGTAGAACTGGCTGATGAACGTCCTTGCTGCTTCATCGGGAATTCCCGGGACGGGAATAAAGGTCCATGTGACCTGCGGAAAACCACCTTCGACATGATTGACGAGGTAGGTGCCCCATCCGAGCCGCTCGATGCCGAACTCCTGCCCAGCACGATACACCGCGTCGTATATCTTGGGGCCGTCTTCGATCGGGCCGTGCAGCTCGTATGCGAGGTTGCCCGTCATTCCGATGCGCGCGACTTCGACCTTCGCGCCATCGATCTGACTATCGCGAAAGCGAAGGAAGCGGATATCTCGGAGGCTCTCGCAAGTCACCTTCTCGAGGGTCTTGAGTGATGTCGGTCCCGCGATCTGGAACAGGTAGTCAGTGCGCCGCTTCGCTTCGACCCGATAGGAAGTTCCGGCGAGCTTCTGGAGCGGCCAAGGTGGCGCGGCGAAGAATTGAAATTCGTCTTCGGACTTGCGTTCGATGATGCCGTGGGCGCCAATCAGCCCGTTCTCATCGCACATCACCGCGTGCTTCATGCTGCCGATGGGAAACTTCGCGAAGCTGTTGATGCAGAGGCTTTCCAGAAGTTTCAACGCATCGGGGCCTTTCAGTGAGAGCGGACCCGTGTTCGATAGACCCGCGTGGATATAGCAGCCGTTCTTCCACGACATGCTCTCGGCCTGCCAGCCGTGGAACTCCCAGGCGCGAATCGTCGGTACGCCGGCTGATTCGATCACGTGATAGAGCACGTGGTCCTTGTAGAAGGGTGTCGCCATGGGAGCCGTGAATGTCGAGTCTGCCATTCTCTGTAGCCTCACCCGCGCGTCGGGCTTTTCTGCCGCGCTCAGAGCCGATTCAAACCTGAGAGCATGACCATGGTCAAACATCGGCCACGGTCGAAAAAACAAGTCCGAATTGCTCCAATCAGCGACCGCGACTCTGCGTCGATCTCGCTGCTTCGCGCGCCCGCACGAAACAGGCGAAAAAAGGTAGGTCAAAAGCATGTCACTCCATACGGCTTGGTAACATTTCGATACTGGTCTGCGAGCGCGATGAACGCGGCGCTCAATTCCTCGCGCAGCGCAATATCCATCGCGTTGGCGGGCGTCCGTCTGAGCACCAGGGGTTCAATTCCGTTGCGAGTTCTCCCTGACGTCATCCTGAGCGAAGCGAGTCTGCGAGCGGAGCCGAAGCGAGTCTGCGAGCGGAGCCGAAGCGACCGTATTGGGAGTCAAGCGGTCGGCATCATCCGCGCGACCCCCGTCAGGTCTTTGAGGGGGCGGCGCGGATGATGCTCGATGGGTCAAGCGGGTGCGGGGCATGGCGGCCTGCAAGGCGTGTGGCTTTTGAGCATCGCGTTAAGTATCAGGAGCAAGCGGCGCATGGCAGCGACCAGCGCTACCTTTGGCCGTTTACCGCCGGCGCGCAGGCGCTGGTAAAAAGGCTTGAGCACGGGGTTACAGCGCACCGCAGCGACCGTGGCAACGTACAACACGCGTCGCAGCCGG
>JASHQJ010000209.1 GCA_030037595.1 Candidatus Binataceae bacterium | reverse complement strand
GCGCGACCGTGATCGTGCCGTTTCCAATCTCCGTGCATCTGCCCAGGTTCGGTGAGACCGCACGCGGCGATCTCAGCCCCTGCCTCGGCCGCGACGGATTGTTCACCTCGATCAAATCAATCGACGGCGACGGTTTCGTCGGCCTCGACGGAGTCGCTTCGTTCGATTCCGCCCTGCAAAGCCGCGTGATGCAGTGTGTGCGCGAGGAATACGGAACGGCCTCGTTTGATCCTGACGTGTGGTCGCCGGTAGTGATTCGCAATCCCGCCGACGCGGAGGCGAGACTCAAGAGCGTCGCCAGTGACAAGTACAGCTTCCGCGAGCTCTCGGATTTTGTCGATCTGATCCGGCGTGGACTCACCGGCGTCCCGGAAGTTTCGAAGATTCTCATCTCGGGTGATCTGCCGCAGCAGATCAACATCGAGTACTCGCAGGTCAAGCTCGCCGCCTATGGCATCACGCGCGCCTCGAGCAGATCCTTAGCGCCCGCAACATTGTCACCCCCGGCGGAATGCTGGAGACCAATGGCGAGAACGTCATGGTGCTGCCCTCGGGCGAATTCAAAAGCGAGAAGGAGATCGGCGACGTAATCGTCGGCACTTCGGCGAGCGGCACACCTCTCTACCTGCGCGATGTCGTCACCATCACACGCGGCTATGCCGATCCTGCGCGCTACCTGAACTTCTACACGGTGCCTGACAGCTCCGGCGAATGGCAGACTCATCGCGCGATCACGCTCGCGATCCAGATGCGCTCGGGGCGCCAGATCGCCGCCTTCGGCGAAAACGTTGACCGCCAGCTCGGCGCACGCAGCTCCCCTCCGATCTGATCATGGCGCGCACCTCCGATCAGCCGCGCCAGGTCGAGGAGAACGTCGCGCTCTTCAATCACGCGCTCGAAGAGGCAATCGTGCTGGTCGTAGTTATCGCCCTGATCGGTTTCTGGGAGTGGCGCTCCGCGCTGCTGATGGCGGTGTCAATCCCGCTCACGCTGTTCATGACCTTCGGCTTCATGAAGCTGGTCGGATGGGACATTCAGCAGGTCTCGACCGCTTCGCTCATCATCGCATTGGGCTTGTTGGTCGATGACCCGGTCGTGGCAGGCGACGCAATCAAGCGCGACCTCGATCATGGTCATCCCCGAATTATCGCGGCCTGGCTCGGCCCGACCAAGCTGGCGCGCGCCAATTCTCTACGCCACTATCACGAACATCGTCGCTTACCTGCCCTTCGGCTTACTCTCCGGCGACACCGGTCACTTCCTGAGGTCGCTGCCTGTAGTGATGACCGCGTCATTGATTGCGTCGCGTCTCGTCTCGATGACCTTCATTCCGATGCTCGGCTATTACTGGCTCAGGCCGAGCAAGAAAAAGGAGCTGCCGATCGAGGAGAAACGCAAGCACGGGTTCAGCGGCTGGTACTATCGGACGGGACACTGGTGCCTCGAGCATCGATGGACAGTGTTCATCGGCTCGATTGGCTTTCTCGCCGTCGGCTTTTACCTGGGCTCGATGCTGAAGAGCACATTCTTTCCGACCGACCTGCAATTTCTCTCGACCGTTGACGTGTTCCAGGCGGATGGAACTGCCCTGACGCAAACGTCACGCACGACGGCCGCGGTGCGAAAGATCATTCAGGAGACCGCGGCGAAGTACACGGTCGAGCGGCACGGCGCGGACTCTCCCTCAATTCTGAAGTCGCTCACGAGCTTCGTCGGCGGTGGCGGACCGCGTTTCTGGTACTCGCTGGGACCCGAGGCGCAGCAGCTCAACTACGGGCAGATTGTTATCGAGATCACCAACAAGCGCGATATGCCGAGCTTCAGCGCGATGCTTCAGCCCGCGCTCTCGGCCGCGATTCCCGGCGCGATCGTTGACGTGCAGGAACTGCAGACCAACGGCTCCAAGTATCCAATCGAAATCATGGTTTCCGGCCGCGCTGAATCCACCACTGCAGGCGAGACCCACGACATCGATACGATTCGAAGCATCGCCGGGCAGGTAGAACAAATTCTCCGCTCCGTTCCGGCCACGCGACGTGTGCGCGAGGACTGGTTCTCGCCCATCATGGTCGCACGCCTGATGATCGATCCGGATCGCGCAAACCTGACTGGGGTCACCAACGCGGACGTGGCGCTCTCGACCACTGCGGGACTCAGCGGAATCCCGGTCGGCAACCTGCTTGAAGGCGAGAAGCAGATCCCGATCGTCGCGCGGTTAACTCGCAGTGAACCCTCGCACATCTCGGACCTCGAAAATCTTTACGTGTACTCGAACCAGCAGGGCAAGCCGGTTCCGCTTCGCGCGATCTCATCTATCCGATACCAACTCGAAACCCAGCGCATCCGGCGCCGCGCGCACTATCGCACGATCTCCGTGCAGGCCTTCACCGCGCAGGGTGTGCTGGCCTCCGAGGTGCTGGCTGCCACGATGCCGCAGATCGCCGCATTGCGGCACAACCTGCCCGCCGGCTATCGCATCGAGATTGGCGGTGAATACGCGAAGCAGCAGACGGGCTTCGACGAGCTCGCGATAGTCCTGCTCATTTCCAGTTTGATGATTTTCGTTGCGCTGGTCGTTCAATTCAACAACGCGGTCAAGCCGTTCCTCGTCTTCGCCTGCGTGCCGTACGGTATTGTCGGCGCACTGATCGCGCTGCTTATCATGGGCACGCCGTTCGGCTTCATGGCCTTCCTCGGTATCGCAAGCCTGGTCGGCGTGATCGTGAGCCATGTCATTGTGCTGTTCGATTTTATCGAGGAGATGTACGAAAAAGGCGAGCCGCTGATCGAGGCCGTGCTCGACGCGGGGATCGAGCGCCTCCGCCCGGTGATGATCACCGTGGGCGCGACAGTGCTCGCGCTCGTTCCGCTCTCGATTCGCGGTGGACCGCTCTGGGAGCCTCTCTGCTATGCGCAGATCGGGGGCTTAAGCGTAGCGACCTTCATCGAGCTGCTGCTGGTGCCGGTGCTCTACGGGATCTTCGTGCTCGACTTGAAATTCATCAACTGGGAGGCGATCGCGAAACCGCCCGCCGAGGCTATGCCAACGACCGATATCGCGGCCAGTTGAGTCGCAGCCCTCACCCTTTCGGCGCCTCGGTCTGCGCTTCGTACAAGTAACGCTGCCATTCCTCGTTCGCGCGGCGGATCGTACGCGCCACCAACGAGGTCCATCCGGTCTGATGGCTCGCGCCGAGACCGCGCCCCGTGTCGCCGTCGAAGTACTCGTAGAAGAGAATCAGGTCCTTCCAGTTTGGATCCTCAGTGTAGCGGCGATCGTCGCCATGACACGGACGGCGGCCGTTCTTGTCTGGCAGGAACAGCGACGACAGCCGCTGCGAAATCTCAGCTGCCACTTCGCGCAGCGTCATCATCGTTCCAGAGCCCGTAGGGCATTCGACCTTCAGCGTATCGCCGTAATAGAGATGGTAGGTCTCGAGCGCTTCGATTAGCAAATAGTTAATCGGGAACCAGACCGGGCCGCGCCAGTTTGAATTTCCGCCGAAGAGCCCAGAGTCCGACTCCGCGGCCTGGTAGCGCACGCCGTAGTGCTCGCCGTCGATATTCAGCGCAAACGGATGATCCTTGTGGTAGCGCGAGAGCGATCGGATTCCGTAGGGGGACAGAAACTCGTCCTCGTCCAGCACATAGCGCAGCACCCGCTCGAGCCGCTCTTGCGACGGCACCGCGAGCAGGCCGCGCAACGTCCCGGGAGACTGCGTCGATTCGCGGAACTGAAAATGGCGCGATAGGTCCTTGCGGTTCTGCCGGAACCACATAACCCGCTGGTAGAAATCCGGCAGCTTCACGATCATGTCGCTCTCGACCACCGACCCCGCCAGGATCGGGATGATCCCGACCATCGAGCGTAGCTTGAGCGGAATCGCGACGCCGCCGGCGATCATCTTGTCGTAGTAGAAGCCGTCTTCCTCGTCCCAGAGTCCGCTGCCATCCTCCGCATGCATCGCTTCGACGATCGAGGTGAAGTGTTCGAGGAACTTGTACGCAATATCCTCGTAGGCGGCGTCGTGCGCGGCGAGCTCGAGCGCAATCGACAGCATCGTCGCGCAGTAGAAGGCCATCCACGCCGTACCATCAGCCTGCTCGAGCTGCCCCCCGCCGGGCAAAGGCTTGGAGCGATCGAATATCCCGATATTGTCGAGGCCGAGGAAGCCGCCCGCAAAAATATTGCGCCCTTCCGGATCCTTGCGGTTGACCCACCACGTGAAGTTGAGCAACAGCTTCTGGAATACGCGCGATAGAAAGACGCGATCGACGCCGCTGCCGAGATGCCCCGCCACCTTGTACAGGCGATAGGCAGCCCACGCATGCACGGGTGGATTCACGTCGCAGAAGTTGTACTCGTACGCGGGAATCTGGCCGTTGGGATGCATGTAGTTTTCGCGCAGCATCAGTTCGAGTTGATTCTGCGAGAACTTGGGATCGAACGTGGAAAACGCAAGCGTGTGAAAGGCCAGGTCCCACGCCGCGAACCATGGATACTCCCATTTGTCAGGCATCGAGATGAGCTCGAGGCCATGCAGATGGCGCCAGTCGGCGTTGCGCCGATGCACGCGGCGGAGAGGCTTCCCTGGATCCCCGCCGATCCAATCGCTGACCACGTAATGGTAAAACTGCACGCTCCAGATCATGCCGGCCATCGCCTCGCGCACGATCAGGTTTTCTTCAGTGGTAAGAACGTCGTCGGGCTCCGCCGCGTTGCTGTCCACTGCCTTGGCAAGCATCGCAGTATCGCGCTCCGACAGGCGAGGCCGCAGTTTGCGCTTCAGTTCGGTGTAGTACTCGCGGCTTTCCGCTTCGCGCCGCGCGAACATCTCATCGACGGCGCGCCACGATTTGAGACCGGCAGATTCGCTCTCATTGTAGAAACGGATTTCGACGACACGCTTGTCGCCGGCAGGGATATTCAATCGATAGAGCGCGCCGACCTTGGTTCCTTGGCCAGCAGGATTGACCGCCTCGCGCTCGCCCTTGATCAGATAGCGATGGAAGGCGTCCTTCACATATGGAGTTGCATTCGGCGATTTGTACAGGCGCTCATTGTTGGTTTCGTTTTCGGTGAAGATCAGCTCCGGCATCGTGCCGTCGGACGCCGGCGCAACCTGAAGCAGGTAGGCGCCGATCGAATCGTGAACGAGCCGCGCCGACGATGCGTCGATCCGCGAGATGCGGGGCTTGCGCCAGTAACCGCTGCCTTCGCGTCCCCAGTTCCACGAATTGCGAAACCATAGTGTCGGGATGATATCGAGCGGAGCCGCGTCGGAGCCGCGATTGTAGGCGGTGAAGCGCGCGAGAATATCCTCGGTGCCTGCCTGCACGTACTCGATAAAGATGTCGAAGTAACGGTTATCGTCGAAGACGCCTGTGTCGATCAGCTCGAACTCGGGAGCGTCGCGTCCGCGCTTGCGATTTTCGGCGACCAGAAGGTCGTAGGGAAACGCGGCCTGCGGATACTTATAAAGCGCCTTCAGGTAGGAGCCGGTCGGGCTAGCCTCGAGGTAGTAATAGCACTCTTTGACGTCTTCGCCGTGATTGCCCTCGGGACCGGTGAGGCCGAACAGCCGCTCCTTCAGGATCGGATCGCGTCCGTTCCAGAACGCGGGCGCGCAGCAGAGCCGGCACCTGCGATCGCATACTCCCAGCAGGCCGTCTTCGCCCCATCGATAGGCGCGGCTCCGCGCCTGGTCGTGAGTGAAATAGTTCCAGCTGTCGCCGTCGAGTGAGTAATCCTCGCGAACCGTGCCCCATTGGCGTTCGGGAAGATACGGTCCCCAGAGCCGCCAGTCGCTCTTGTGCCGCGCGTCCTCAGCCAGCCGCTCTAACTCGGGATCGGGCGCGGAACGCTCATTTGCCGCCATTAATCGAAGACACCCCAAAGATAACGCGGCGCAATCGCCAACGAGGAGTATTTCTCACGGCGATGCGCTCGCGCGCAACAGAAGCGCTTACGGACCTACAGGTCAAAGTCGGCTTCTTCGAGAATCCGCGCAGCGCGATAAAGGAAGCGATTGCCGAGCACCCCATCGACCACGCGATGGTCGTAGGACAGCGCAAGATACATCATCGTGCGAATCACGATCGCATCGTCGCCGTCAACATCGACCACGACCGGGCGTTTTTTGACCTCGCCCATGCGGAGGATTCCGACCTGCGGCTGATTGATAATCGCGAAGCCGTAGAGATTGCCCTCGCGTCCCGGGTTCGAGAGCGTGAAGCTCCCGCCCGCGAGATCGTCGACGCTGACTTTCTTCTCGGCGACCTTGCGCCGGAGATTTTCGATCTCGCGCGCGATTCCAGTGAGCGACATCGCCTCGGCCGCTTTGATCACCGGCACGAGTAGGCCCTCTTCGGTGTCCATCGCGATGCCGAGATTGATCTGCCGCCGAATCACCATTGAATCGCCGACGACCGACGCGTTCATACGCGGAAATTCCTTGAGCGCACGGACCGTCGCGAACGCCGCAAGCGGCAGCATGGTGAGGGCAAACCCTTCGTGGCGCTGGAATTCGTCCTTATGCGTCTGCCGAAAACGCATCGCGCGCGTGACGTCGACCTCGGCGACCGTGCCGACGTGCGGCGAATGCGTCTTCGAATAGACCATGTGCTCGGCGATAAGCTTGCGCCTGCGCGTGAACGCTTCGACCTCGTCGCCTTCACGCGGCTGATAAATCGGGGGATTGTAGGCACCTCCAACGGCGGCAGCCGCGGGGCGCGTGGCGGGCTGCGTCGCGATCGTTGCGGGCCGCTCAGCAACGGCAGCCTGCGCGCCTCCACCCGACGGCGCCGCGGGCGCTGCGCCCTTCCGCAGCGCGTCGAGGTAACGCTCGACGTCGCGCTTGCTCACGCGTCCACCGAAGCCGGTTCCCGGCACGCGTTCAAGATCGATTCCACGCTCCGCCGCGATCTTGAGGACCACCGGCGAGTAGCGGCGACGCTCCCCGGCCGTCCTCGCCGCCGCGGCCCTCGGCGCTTCACCGCGCGGCGCTTGCGCTGGTCGCGGTGGCGCGCTCTCCGCGGGACGCGAAGGTGCGGGCTGCGGTCGCGGCGGCACCACGCTCAGCGGAGGCTTGGTCGGCGCCTCGACCTTTGTCGCGCTCTCGGCGCGCGCGGCCGGCGTAGCTTTCGTGCCAGTCGCCGGTTCGATCTCGGCGAGCTTCGCGCCGACAGGCAACGTCTGCCCCTCGGCCGCGACAATTTTCGAGATTCGTCC
>JASHQJ010000208.1 GCA_030037595.1 Candidatus Binataceae bacterium | reverse complement strand
AATCATTCCAAGCTTTCCAGCTTGTCTGAGCGGCTGTATCGCACTCCAGAACATCTGGAAGGCTAAATCGAGGACTTCACGGGAAGGTCGGACGAGGCGAGTCTGATCGCGTTGCGCAGGCGGCAGCATCTCGCGCAACTCCTCGGGAAGCCGCGAGATCTCGGCAGGATGCTGTGTCATCAGCGCGAACGGCTTGATGTTGAAGATGAAACCTTTGGGCGTGCGTTCGGACCAAAGCTTCGCGTTACGCTCGGAAGGTAGCGCGTAGTAGGTCGAATCGACTTCGACGGTTTTGAATTGCTCGGCGTAAAATTTGAGCCGATCTTCCGCGCTCTTAGCCCACGACGGATAAAATGTGGCTGATTTGATCAGCGTTGGTTCGGTCCACGACGCGGTACCGACGAGAAATTCCAGAGCGACCGCCATATCGCGATAATATCAGCGAGAAACGCCGTCGGAGCGCCAGGTTGGGAGGCTGGCCAAGATTCAGGGCGGATTACTCAGCAGACTCCTGTGCGGTGTTTACAACTCGTCGAGCCGATTGAGGTCCACTGGCTTCACCAGGTGGGCGTCAAATCCGGCGTCCTCGGCTCTCACCCGATCCTCAGGCAGGCCGTAGCCGGTCAACGCAATCAGCAGCATTCCGTGTGCCTCGGAGGCGGAGCGGATTCGGCGCGCCACTTCATATCGGTCTATGCCAGGCAAGCCAATGTCGATCAGCGCTACGTCGGGACGGTTGGCGATCGCGGATGCAACGCCGCTCAGACCCGAGTCAGCTTCCAGGATCTTGTGCCCAGCCATTTCCAGCACCAGGCGGAGCGATTCTCTGACGTCGTTATTATCTTCGACGATTAAAATCCGTCGGCCGGCCTCCGCCTTCCGCGCGTTCAGGATCGTAGCCGTTTCACGGACGGCTCCGATCCGCGGGATAAGCACTTTGAAGGTGCTGCCGCGGCCGAGCCGATCGCTATACGCCTGGACGGTCCCGCCATGCAGCTCGGTCATTCGTCGCACGAGGCTGAGTCCGATTCCAGAGCCCTCCGCGCGGGCGATTGACCCCCTGATCGCCTTGGACGAAGAGATCGAAAATGCGCGGAAGTAAATCTGGCGGGATTCCTTCGCCCTCATCTTCGACGCAAATCGCCGCCCGATCGCCCTCGCCTCGTACGCATAGAGAGATCTTTCCTTCCCGAGGCGTGTAGCTGAGCGCATTGGAGAGCAGGTTCGTCAAGATCTGATCGATACGATTGCGGTCGCCATCGATCCACACATCTTCGATTTGCGTGTTGATGTTGCGCGCGGCGTGCTCCTCCCGCGTGCGCAGTGTGGCGACGGACGCGCGCGCATTCGGCAAGATTCATCGGTCGCCGATCGAGCGTGATCTTGCCCGCCCATGTCCAGCAGGTCGTCAACCATGCCGCGCGAGGAGACTCGCGGCGCTTGTGAGCGCCGCTATCGGATTGCGCAACTCGTGTCCCAGCATCGCCAGGAATCGATCCTTTTGCCCGATTGGCTTCGTTCGCCTCCGCTTCTGCGCGTTTGCGCTCCCACAGGACCGCAGCCATTGCCAGCGTCATCACCGCCATCGTGATCATGAACACCTGCGGGAAAATCACCGCACGCAGCGGGTCATCGAATCGCGCCCAAGGACCGTGTCCGTGCTTCATCCCCCAATCCGCCGAAGCGGCCAGGATGAATGTGGCGGCGGCGGCTTCGCGCTGCCCGAATCTGAAGGCCGCCCACACTAGTATGGTATGCCCAGGAAGCCGAGCGGATAGTTTCGAAGTCCAATAAATGCTCCGCCAAATACGAGGAGTCCCACCAGCGTTATCGCGGACGGCGTCAGCCACACCTCGATTTGTTGGCGCCTATTTTTCTCAACCCTCGGACCCTCGATCAGCAAGATGATGATGGGTGCGACGATCAAAAGCCGCCGACATCCCCCACCCACCACGTCAGCCAGATGCGCGAGAATGCCTCGACGGGGGCCAGTCCTTCGAGCGCGAGACTCTGCCAGCCCAATCGCGGCACTGATAGCGCCTGCAAAGAGGCTGATCTCGACGAACTTGAAGAAATCCTGCGAAGACTCAAGCACCTTGTACCAGTTGGCAAAACGCGTCGTCAGATATGCGGCGGCAACAGCCTCTGGCCTGTTGCCGGTCGCGATACCCAGCGAGGTGAATACAGTTCCGGCAGTGGTCAAGTTGACGAAGAACGCTCGGATGAAAATTGCCGGCCAGAATCGAAGGCCAAGCAACAGGACTGTCGCGAACGCGACTCCGGTAGCGGGCCAAACCGCAGTCGAGCTGGCGCTGAATGAAGCGAAGTACAGTCCGGTCTTTCCCACCGCGAAATAGACCATCGCAATATTGCGGCAATAAGTGCCGGCAGCTTGAGGCTCGCTTCGCGGAACCGGGAGTCGGAGGGAGCCGATGGAGTGGATAGATCGGTCGGTATTGCCGACGGGGCGCTCAGTTTCGATGTCGCCAAGGGAATGAGTGGCTGCTTAAGTTAGTTGCGAGTCGATTTGGCTTATACAACCTCTTCCGGGTGAACGCCATCAGACAACGCGCACACCAAATCGATAAACTAGTTTTGGTATCAAGCAGCTCGTGCCACCGGCGATCGCACACCACCTGCCAAAAAAATTCTGTCACCGGTCGAGGAGGACAAATTGCAAATCCCCTTGAAACGGAAATCAAAACTGGCATTTCCAATGGCGAGGCGTTAACAGATAGAACAGGCCGAGTACCGGATCGAACTATTGAAGCGGGGGAGTGAGCGAATGCAAGTGATGAAGTTAAATCGAGCCCACGTACTTTTGCTCGTTGGAATTATGCTCGTCGCGTCGACTGCTGGCGCCGATGATGTCACTCGTGGCCGCGCGCTGTACCTACGCAACTGCGCGTCATGTCATGGTGTTAATGGAGACGGACGGGGTCCGGTCGCGCCAGCACTCAAGACTCCGCCCGCCGATCTGCGCTTGCTGTCACGTCGATATGGAGACCCTCTTCCGGTAGACGAGATAGCGCGCTTCATTGATGGACGCGCCGACATTGCCGCCCATGGTCCGCGCGACATGCCGGTGTGGGGCGATCAGGTCTGGCAATATTCCCACGGCAAGGGACCGAGCAGTCAGGTGACGTCTGCCGTCGCAGACCTTGTCGCCTACCTGGAGTCCATCCAGGAACTGACGCATCACGTGTCATTCCCCTAGTTGAACAACCCATAACGCGGAGAGATAAGCCTTGGCGTCCCCGACGGGATTTGAACCCGTGTTACCGACGTGAAAGAACGAAAGAGGCGTTGACCGCAGAGCAACACCGAACCACTGAAAGCAACCAAGTTCCACGCGCAGAATTACTTGCGTTGCATTGAACATCACCGAATGACATTGAAGGAAACGAGCGGCTGGCACCGGTTTGGCACCTATTTGGCACCAGCAACATGGGCTCTTGTGGACGGGACTGTCCCAGCTTTGTGGACTTGAGAACAGCGTTTCCTCGCGTTGCCAGCTCTTGCCACTCGATCAGCGACGGTCAGCGAAAACCGTGAGGTCGTTCGGTTGGCTGTCCTTCGATTTTGATGGAGATAGGACGTTTCATCAGCACTAGCACATTCTGCGCAGCCGGCGCGGTCATCGGGAGAAGGCGATGCCGTCGGTAGAAGCAACGATAAGCGGCGAGTGACAGCCGGACCTCGACGCCATTCGAAAGTGAGCTGAATTGACCGAAGCCAATGCTTTTTTGGATGCTGCATGGCCTTTGGGTCAGTCCCGTTGAATCGCACTTCCCTTCGATTCGATGTCTGCAGCCGCAGCGCGGAGCGGAGCAAAAAGCGTTGGCGAAGGCAGGGTCGGCGGATTATCTGCGCCGTGAGCTGGAATGAGTTCGTTCATCATCGCATCACGTTGTTCTAGTAGATAGCGAAGCCAGCGGCTTCCTGCTCGTGACCAAGTTGCTGTGTCCCGCGCCGTTGTCGAGATTGATATTGACGACACGTCGAAGTCGGATGGATGGTGGATATTTCCTTTAACCAGCGCAGCGACCGTGTTCTGGTCCACACGCGACGATGAAGAATCCCAGTTCGAAGACAAGGTTCTGACGCGCGCGTAGCATCTGGGTGTCGCCTGCTGCCCAGCCGCGCACTCTGATACACCCGACCGGCTAGCGTCCGATTTACCCGCCCGTTTATCTCGTCTCGCTTGACGATCTCGTCGTCGC
>JASHQJ010000207.1 GCA_030037595.1 Candidatus Binataceae bacterium | reverse complement strand
GAGCGGGACCCCGTAACACTGCTGATTCGCGCAGTCCTGATCCCAGACTCCTACCGTACAGGTCGGGGTGTTCCCTTTGGCGCAGTCCGGAAAGACCACCGTGGTGACGTAGTCGTAAGGACTGGTGACGGCGGTGCCGGGATAGTTCGTGGGATCATTGGCAACCGCCGGGGTCACGTCCAAGTCGGATAGACACTCAGGCGTTTGTACCGGCGCGTGGAAGAACGGGTCCTGGTTAACCGAGATCGAACCCTGCAAGCCCGTGATCGCGGTCGGGCCGACGAGACCCGTCAGAGTGGCGTCATCGTCATTCAGCTCAGTCTGGCGGTCGATATCGGTAAAGCCCGTGAACATTACCGAGTTATAGGTGCAGTACCTGCTCTTGACGGCGGTTCCATCGGTCTGGAAGAGGCCACTAGAACTGAACAGCGGTTCGATCACGAAGTGACGGATATCGACATTGTTGAAGAACAAATTGCGCGAATGAAACGCCGGCGGATAGAAGAATCCGTTGGGCTGCTTCCATGCGATTGCGGCGTTGGGCAGGTAACAAGTCAGCTTGTTCTCATCGAACGGCATCCCCAGTTCTTTGCCGGCCTGGGAATAAACGCTGTTAGCACAATTGTGGTTGTCGAATTGATAAGTCTCAGGATTGGGACGTGTGCATCCATTGACATCGTTGGTGCTCGGCAGAGTGGTCCGCGTGATGTCGAGATAGGCGTTGGAGTCCTCATAAGCTGGTCCGTCGTAGATACTGAACAGCCGCTGATTGATGGCGAAGTTGCTGATTGCAAATGAAACGCCGTCCTTAGCATCGAGGCAGTAATTGCCCGGTGCTGCAAACCCCTGCGTCTGATCACATGTCAGCTTGGTGCCGGGGTTAAATGGTCCGCTGTGCGAGGCGAATGGATTGGCCGCCTCGGCCTGCGTGTTACCAACAAAGACCGATTTGCGAGCGAGCGCCCAGTGGCCGTTGATCACGTCGGACTGCGTATAGCCACCACCGGTCACAAATGTGATACCGCCGTTCTGGACATCGGTGATTGCGCTGTTGATGAACAGGTACCACATCGGTCTGAGCCAGACCGCCGCGAAATTGGTCTCGGCCCAGTTGAAGGAAGTCAGGTAGTGATCGATGGTCGTGATTACGCAATTGCTCTCATCCAGGGTGCTGCAGACCTTCTGCGTGCTGCAATCGCCCGCCGCTGGACACCTGGTGGGGAAGCGCCCGCCGCCACCGATGTGCGGGTAATAGTTGTCGGCGCTGAGGCCATTTTTGTCCTCGGTGGTACCGCTTTGAGACGACGGCGCCAGGCTCGGAAAGTTGGGCGAACCTTGGGGGAAGGCCGAGGGATTCAGTACCGGGAAGTTCGGATTTAATTGATTCTGGCCGATCTGCACCCCGTTGCATGCGGTGGCATTGCCGATCGTCAGAAACGAACCCATCGCGGAGACGCAGGTGTTGCCGGTGAAGATCTGAAGCGGAGTGGTGCCGCCCGAGGTCTTGCTATCGGGAAGCTGCTGCTCGGAGGCGTAGGAATCCCAGTTCATCATGCGCGACATGCCGCTGTTGATCGCGGGCAGCAGCCAGTAACAGACGCCGCAGGTGCCGGCGCCGGCGGCCATGTTGTACTCGAAATCGTTCCAGCCGTTCATGATCCAGAATACTGACGGGTGATCCCAGTCGCTGTGGTACGGAACGACATCATCCGATGGCGCTGCCAACTTGGTCGGGCAGTTAGGCTCTCCTGGGGCGCCGCACGGAGGCGGAGGAGGCGGAGGGTTGGGAATGATCGGATAATCGGGGGAGGCGAGGATACCAGGGACGTTGCGTGGATTCTGATTGTTGACGATCGCAGCGCGGGCTAATACTCCGAGGTTGGCATAAAGCTTATTGTCGGTCTCGGTGCCATCTTCGAGGTAATAGCCGTGGCCGATCGATGCATATCCGACGTTGCGATCGAGGAGCACTCCTTGTGTAGCGTGTAGAACGATCCACCGCGTCATCGAATCCCAGACAGAACTGTCCTTCAGGAACGTATCGGTGGGAACCCTGCGCGCCATGTGAAAATGGATCGGATAGTGGCCGAGCTTTCCGCCCTGGCCCATCTGGTAGAACTCGACGCCCTGGATTTGAACCCGCTCGAATCCCTGGCGAATCACCATGTGACCGCCAAAGTAGTATCCTACCGTGCTGCTGGTGATTGGCTGAAGTGGCGCCGGCGGAAAATTCGTCATCGGACCGTCGCCGCCGGACACGACACGGATACTGCGCGTCAACAGGCCCACCGCTGCTCGAGTATCGAGCGCCGTCAGCCCGGTCGGCTTCTGGTTCCCTGTTATTCTGCTCAGGCTGTATGTCGATGCGTTGTGAGGGAAGCGCAGGCTGCAGGAGTTGGCCGTTATAGTCTTCGGGCACGAACCATCGTTGGTGATATTGGGATCGGTCTGTGCGAAGGTGAAAGTGTCACAGAGTTTTGTGGTCGCGTCGCAGTCGGTGGTATCTGTGATCCGCACCTGCTCGGCATGATCGGGCAGGTAGTCGGTCGAGCTGATTACGATATTGTCGCCGACCTGCCAATCGACCTTCTGTGACAACACGATCTGCGTCGCTCCGGGTTGCAGCACCCCGCCCGTACACGACGCGCCCGTGTTCGAAGCGCAATTGTTGAGCCGTTCCCAGCTCGTGCCGGTGCTGCTCGACGGCAGAGGACTCAGGTTGTCATAGGTGGCGCCCTTTTTCCCATAAAGCTGGAGCGTGCCGCCGTAGCCCACGCCGATCACTTTGTAGCCGAAATATCCGAAGGGTTGAGCGCTGTTCTGCGGCTTGCCATTGTCGAACGGCATCGCGTCGTACTGGTAAAAGCAATCGCTGAAGTTCCCCAGGCCGGGCATCTGCGTTGCGGTGCACGAATCCGGGTACATCGTGTTCGCGACTTGCTTCCACGTATCGGCGTCAACTCCGCAACGCTCGTCGGATTTGCAAGTGACACCAACGCCGCCGGGCCCCTGGTCAGCGCCATAGAGGGTGATGGTCAGGGGGCCGGCGATCGGCGTTATAGCGCCATTCGCGGCCACCGTTCCGGCGCGCATCGTGCCGCCGTTTTCGATCAGGATATTCGCCACCGATAGGTTGGTCGTGCCGTCGGAGAACTGCAGCGTCCCACCGTTGTAGATGTTGATGTTGTCGTAGTTGTACGTGCCCGGATTGACCACGCACTCGCCGCCATAGACAAGCAGGTCATCACCGGAGCTGCCGGGCCCGAGCACATCCGGCTGCTCTGGTGTCGCCTTCGGCCCGCAGCAGACGACGTTTTCGCCGGTCGGGCAGGCGGGAGGTTCACCTTTAAGTTTGAATAGTTTGCTTTCCGCCGGCGAAACGGTAGTCATCACTCCGAGCAAGATCGCCATCGCCACCAGCCGAACGAGACGGCCGTTGAAATATGATTTCAGAACCGAAGTCATTGCCTTGTCCTTTCGTAACCAGGTGTGCCGCGACGTGTCGCAGCACTAATTCCGCGCCTCGGCCGTGATGGCTCCGGCGGAGGGCTGTGATTGCGGGAAAGGTCGGTCGTGTGTGTGATGTGCGAACGAACCTAGCGGCGACAAATGTCGCTACTCGCCGCGGGCGTCATTTTTCTGAGGTACCCTACCGAATTTCAATTAATTTTATTGACCCACGGGTAATAGCCGGTCATCATCCCGGTGTCAACGCGTCGAAAAACTAGTTGCCGCAACACGCAGAATCACTAACGCAAATAGGGCATCACTTCGTGCGTGAAACGCTCCAGCGAGCGCCGAGCGAGTGCGGGGTCGAGGCCCGGAAGCTGCGTAGCGATGTTCAGCTCGGTCGTCGGCGTCGATTCGATTATATCGCGGAGCTTCGCGGTCACCTCCGCCGGATTGCCGAGCACGCTCGTGCGCCGGAGTCGATCGGGATCGGGGCGAATCAGCACCTTGGATTCATCCGTGCCCGCCGCCGCACTCAGCCACTTGGCATAGTGCGCCGCCTGGTACATCAGCGCGCTCCGCGTATCGCGCCATGCATGCTCCTCGCTGTCGGCGACATAAACTACGCGGCTCGTGACGACGCTGAAGTTTGCCGGGTCCTTGCCTTCGGCCTTGAGCGCCTCGTGGTAGATGCCGATTTCCTTGCGGCCGCCGACGCACGCGAACGACATGTTGAGCTTGGCCGCGCGGCGGATTCCGGCTGGCGCGCCCGCGCCCCAAAGCAACTCGGGATGCGGCTTGCTTGCGGGCTGCGGCAGCACACGCACGCCTCTGAGCTTGAAGTACTTGCCATCGAAATCGAAGCGCTCGCCGGTCCACGCGCGCTTCAAGATCTCAATCGTCTCAATCGTGCGGCCGAAGCGTTCCTCGCGCCTGATGCCGAAGCCAGCGAATTCTTCGGCGCGGTAACCAAGCCCGATTCCGAGGCGCAACCGCCCGTTCGACATCACGTCCACCACGGCCGCGTCTTCCGCGAGCTTTATCGGATGATAGAAGGGAGCGAGCAGTACGAAGGTGCCGAGCGTAACGCGCCGAGTGCGAGCCAGGATCGCCGCCGCGGCCGGCATCAGCGCGGGCAGATATCCGTCGTCGGTGAAATGATGTTCGGTGAGCCAAATTGAATCGAAGCCGGCGCGGTCGCAGTACTCGGCCTGCATCAGCATGTCGCCGTAGAGATCGACGAACGAATTCGGCGAGCCCGGCGGGTTTCGGAAGTCGAACTGGTAGCCGAATCTTATCTTGCGCATGGAACTTCCGCGTATCAGCGCGCGCTCAGGCCGCCGTCCACGATAAGCTCAGTCGCGGTGACATAAGACGCGTCATCGGAGAGCAGAAAGGCGACGGCTTTCGCGATTTCCCACGGCGTGCCCTGCCGCCGCATCGGGATCCGCGGCGCGACTTGCGCCTCGCGGTCGCCGATCTCGCGCCGTACCATGGTTGAATTGATCAGCCCGGGCAGGATCGTGTTGACGCGCACCTTGTAGCGTGCCCCCGTCATCGCCGCCGAGCGCGAGAGCCCGAGCAATGCAGCCTTGGTCGCCTCGTACGCGACCATCGAGTTGCTGCGGAGCGCCGCCAGCGACGACACGTTGACGATCGCGCCGCCGCCGGCCTTCTCCATTTCCGGCATGGCGTAACGTATCGCGAGGAAATGGCTTCGCAGGTTGACCTGGAGCATCCGATCGAACTGCTCGGTCGTCGTTTTGAGCACATTGCCGCCGATGCCGATGCCGACGTTATTGACCAGGAGATGCAGCGCGCCGAAGGCCCTCACGGTCGCATCGATCGCGCCGCGGATCTGCGCCTCGTCGCTTACGTCGGCTGCGACGGCCTGCGCGCGCCCTTCCTCGGCGCGAATTGCAGCGACGGTTTCCTCCGCCAGCGCGAGCGATTTGTCTGCGACCATGACCCTGGCGCCCTCGCGCGCGCACACGATCGCGGTCGCGCGGCCGTTGCCGATAGCTACTTTTTCGCCGGTGTTGGGCGGTCCGTCAGCGCCGCCGCCCATGATCAATGCGACCTGGTTTTCGAGCCGTCCCATGATGTGCGCCTCCGGTAAAGTTTCAGCCGACAGATAGCGCAATCAGGCGCGCCTTGCACGCGCCGCCGGACGAATCGAGGCTTCGCGCTCTAAACTACGCGCCTTCGCGGCTCGGAAACTTCGCCAGGTGCGGCTCAGGCGGAATCGTGAGGATATCGCGCTGATAGATTTCGCCGAGATACTCGATCAAGTTGCGCATCGAGATGACTTTCACCGGATGCCCCCCGTCATCAACGATCGGTATATGACGAAAGCCCTCCAACACCATGCGGTTGAGTGCGAACGCTACATTGGCGTCCGCGGGCAGCGTGTACGGGTCGGGAGTCATGAAGGCCTCGACCGCCTGATGCTCCACATCGACGTTGTTCGCCGCAATCTTCATCAGCACGTCGCGCTCGGTGAAAATTCCCGCGAGGTGGCCATCGCGCGTCAGCAGCACGCATGCGCGGCGTTCCGATTGCATCTTGTGGATTACGTCAGTGACCGTGGTCGAGGCATCGAGGATGAGCGGCGCCGGCGCATCGACATCGGATAGATGGTCATGGGCGAGAGCGGACTCGAGGTCCGGCCCGGGATGCTCCTCGTCGAACATATTTTCGCGATCGTCGTCGGCATCCGGCATCTGCGTACCTCCGCGGCAAGACTGCCATCGAGCCTATTGTGTTGGCAGAGTTACGGCAAAGGAACGATTGCCTGGATCGAATGGGGATTTGCTATGATTCCCGAGCCGCGGCGGGCCGTCAGCCGGCCGCGATAGCTTCGAGCCGTCCACATCAGGAGGTTCATCATGGAGCACAAGTTCGATCGTTGCGCCGAGGATCTCGGCAATATCGTCGCCCTCGAGCACGTCAACGTAACCGTCCCGGACCAGGCGATAGCGACAGCCTTCTACGTCAGCGGGCTCGGCCTCACGCGCGATCCCTACCTGATGACGGGCGCCGTCAACATGTGGGTCAACGTCGGCCGCAGCCAGTTCCATCTGCCGACCAGCAAGGCGCAGGTGCTGCGCGGCCACGTCGGGATCGTGATTCCCGATCGCGAGCGCGTGGTGCGCCGCCTCGGGCGCCTCAAGGATCAGCTCGCGTCCACAAAGTTCTCATGCGTCGAACGCGAGGATTACATCGCAACGACCTGCCCGTGGGGCAATCGTATCCGATGCTATTCGCCGGGGCCGCGCTTCGGGGACATCACGCTCGGTATCGCCTATGTCGAATTCGACGTGCCTCCCGGCAGCGCCGGCGCGATCGCACGTTTCTACCGCGAGATTATGGGCACGCCCGCCACGGTCTCCGACGACGCGGACGGCTATCATGCGCGCGTCGGCGTCGGTATCGGACAAGAGCTGATTTTCCGCGAGACCAGTGCCGCGATTCCGCCTTACGACGGGCATCATATCCAGATTTATGTCGCCGATTTCTCCGGCCCCTACTGGCGCCTGCTCGAACGCAATCTGATCAGCGAAGAAAGCGACGCGCATCAATATCGATTCAAGGACATCGTCGACCCCAGCACCGGCAAGCTGCTATTCACGATCGAGCACGAGGTGCGCAGCATGCGGCATCCGCTCTTCATGCGCCCGCTCGTGAACCGCAACCCATCGCAGAACATTATGCACTACGCGCCCGGCTATGACGCGTGGAACCCGTCGATGAACCAGGATGAGCAATAAGTGCGCGGTGCGGCCTGGCAAATAGATCGCGTAGCTGCCGCCGCGACTCTGAGATGTTGCGATAGAGGAGATCGCCATGGACGAACGACTTGGATTCGGTGTGTTTCTCGCGCCCCATCATCCGACAGGTGAAAGCCCGACCCTGCAACTCCAGCGCGATCTCCAGCTCGCGACACTTCTCGACGATCTCGGCTACGACGAACTCTGGGTCGGTGAGCATCATTCGGGAGGATGGGAAACGATCGCATCGCCCGAGATGTTCCTGGCGGCGGCGGCCATGGTCACGCACCGGATAAAGCTCGGCACCGGCGTGGTCTCGATCCCGTATCATCATCCATTCACCGTGGCGCAGCGTATCGTGATGCTCGATCACTTAAGCCGCGGGCGCGCGATGCTCGGCGTGGGCCCGGGCGCACTGCCCTCCGACGCCTTCATGCTCGGCATCGATCCGATGACGCAGCGCGACCAGATGGACGAAGGCCTGGGCGTAATCATTCGGTTGCTCACCGAGCGCGAGCCGATCACGGTTGACGGCTCGTGGTATCGATTGCGTGACGCGGCGCTCCATCTGCGCCCGATTCAACGCGAGATGCCGATAGGAGTCGCGTCGATGATCTCGCCGGCGGGAATGAAGTGCGCGGGCAAGTACGGCGTCGGCGTGCTGTCGGTCGGATCTTATCTCCCCGAGGGGCTGAGCGCGCTCAAGACGCAGTGGGCGTTCGCAGAGTCTTCCGCCAAGGAACATGGCAAACAGGTTGATCGCGCCAACTGGCGAATCGTGATGCCGTTTCACATCTCCGATTCGAAAGAGCAGGCGATGCGCGAAGTCGCCGACGGCCTCAAGCGCTGGAACAACGAGTACGTGGTCGGCATCCTCGGCCGCCCTGACGGCAAGGTCTTCGATGACGGCTACGAGGCCGCACGTTTCATGAACGAAATGGGCGGCGGCATCTTCGGCACGCCGGAGGACGCTATTGAGAAACTCGCGAAGCTAAAGGAACTGTCGGGCGGCTTCGGCACGGTACTCGCGTTCGCCCACGACTGGGCGCCGCGCGAAAAGATGTGGCGCAGCTACGAACTGCTCGCGCGCCACGTCATTCCGGCCTGCCAGGGCCAGCTCGTCTCGATAGATCAGAGCGCGGCGCGTGTATCGGCCAACAAGGAGAAGCTGATGGGCGCCGTTGCCGGCGCGATCATGAAGGCAATCAGCTCCGATCAGAAGGCGGTCGAGGCGTTCGCAAAGAGCGCCGAGATGGGTGCGTTCAGCCTCGCACCCGCGCAGAAGGCAGCAGCCGAGGACGCCTCGCGCTCAGGGAAGTAATCGCCACATCGGAAACGTTCGCGAGCCCGCGCTAGCCACGAAGGGCTTGCCGTTTTCTTTCTTCTTCATGCAGAGGAGGCGACCCGCCATGCTCGACCATATCGGCATTCCGGTAACGGATCTCGCGCGTAGCAAGCAGTTCTTCACGGCCGCGCTCGCGCCGCTCGGCTACAGGGTGATGTACGAGCTGCCGACAGCAACCGGGATGACTAACGGAACGCATCCGACGTTTTGGATCGGCAAAGGCGAGGTCGGCGGCCCGATCCATATCGCGTTCATCGCGCCTGATCACGCTACTGTCGATGCGTTCTACCGAGCGGCAATTGCGGCGGGAGGGCGCGACAACGGCAAACCTGGCATCCGCGCGCAATATCATCCCGACTACTACGCGGCGTTCGTGTTCGATCCCGACGGCAACAATATCGAGGTGGTCTGGCGCACCGACTGACGAGCGGAAAGCATTACAGCCACGCGCCTGACAATGAAATTTTTTCCGAAGGCGCGTAACCATTAATCGGCGCAAGACCGGGCAGGCTGTGATTACTAGGATTGATCTGCTGGCATGCTAATTGTTTCGGAAAACCCAAACGCCGCCAGCTTACCATAACTGGCGGAGGAAGGGAGCTATGAAGCTGAGGAGATTTGTAGCAGGTGTGCTGGTACTGGGATTCCTCGCGGGTGTTCCGATAGTCGCGCACGCTGCCTGGGGCGACTACGACGATCATCACGTTTGGCACTCCGGCGACTGGTGGTTCGATCATGATCCAGCCTGGGTGAAGGCTCATCACCCTGATTGGTACGAGCGCGGCGACTTCGACGACCACCATCATTGGCATGATCGCGCCTGGTGGAAGGCGCACGACCCGAAGTGGGCGCACGAGCATCATCACGATTGGTGGTGAGCGCTGGATAGCGTCTCCCCGCACGACCCGGCGTGCATAGTTCAAAGCATGGCGGCGTCATGCGGACACGCCGCCGATCGATCAACGGCTGACGCGCCCGCGTTCGCTGCCGATATAGGCGAGTAGCTCGCGCGCCATGTCGTCCGCCGTCTGCACCAACGAGAGGTCGAGCGGCTTAGTCAGGATCTGCATCATGATCCTGTCGCCGTCCTCTTCGTCGCGCGGCTCGATGCCGCAGAAGTAATAGCCCATCCGTTCCAGCTCAAGGCACATCTCGATCGCGCCCGGATCGTTGGCGTGAACCTCGACGAACACGACCTCGGACTTGCCCTGGAGTTCGGCTGCAAGCTTACGAAGCTGCGGGATCATGTCCGTGCTCGCGCGGCGGATCGTTATCTCGCCTCGCGCATCCGCCCGATCATGCGAAAACTCGAGCTCGCCTGAGCCGCTGAGCGCGGCTGGCTCGCCAAACTTCACCTCGCGCCCGAGCGTGCGAAAGATGCGGTCTGCCATTGGCCGATGATGTTCCGGGCAATAGACCGTCGCAGGCCCCGGATGTTGCAGGTATTTGAAGTATGTCACCAGGCTCACGCGCTGCGGAAAATTCGCCAGGCGATGCGCCGCGGCGGGCGCCGAGCCAAGCTCGAATCCTGTCGGCACGGCCTTGAATCGCTCTTCCATCTTCTGGCTGAAGACGTGATGCGTGACGGCGTTGCCGAACACTCCCGTAAGCGCGATCCGCGCCGCTTCGGCCTCGAGCAACGTGCGCATCTTATCGAGCACGTGATGATGCTGATGCTCGGGCAGCACCATCGCCTCGCCGGTCTCGGCGAAACGGCCGAGGTCGGGACGCTCGAGCGCGTAGTGGCCGACGACACCCGCCTCTTCGTGAATCGCGACCACCGAAACGCGCTCTCCTGTCTCGTTCATCGCGATCAGCGCCTTGGGATGATAGACCTCCTGATGAATGTAGGCGGGGCCGTTGACGCGTTCAGTTATGCTGGGAATCGCCTCGGCATCCTGGCGCGTGAGGCGTCTGACCGTGTAGGCCTTCTCGGAGATATCCATTTTTCGGCGTGAAAGTTATCCGGCGGCGCCCGCCGGATGCAAGAGATCGTCAGAATGAGCGACACCGATCCTGACTTCTCACCTACTCGCGACGGGTCGCGTCGAATTTCGGTAACCCGCTGCGCGGCTTGCCGCGATTGACAGAGGTTTCCACGCATACCGGCACAGCGCCCGGGCAGCTCGCTCCGCTTATGTGGTCGGTCGCTTTGAAGCCGATGCTGTAGAGCAGGTTGCCGCTGCCCTGATTCGTCGCCCGTACGAATGTTGTCGTTCCGAAGACGATCGCGTTCGGGCATCGCGGAAAACGCTGGACCGGCTGGCTCTGTTCAATGCTCGTGACGTTGATGCTGAATGTGCCGCCGGGATCGCTGACGCCGATCACCGACTCAGGCAAGAACACCAGGGGGCAGCGCGATCAGGTTCAGCAGACTTGCCGCCGCATTGCTGCAATCGATCACGGGCGGTGGCGACTGGAACTCGTATGCGCCGATATTGCAGTTTCCGTTGACTCCATCGGCTAAATCAGGCCGCGGCTCGCCACGCTGGTCGCCGGTCAGCTGGTCAAGCATCGTTCCTGTGGTTGGGCCCGGGTTTGGTCCCGCGTAAGTGCACGATGCTTGCGGGACGCTGTCAATCGCCGTGCCCTGCGGCTCGAGCGCGATGGTCTGAGTCGGACCGCCGTTGTAGCGAAGACCCGCGGGATCGAGCGCCAATTTAGCGGCGCTCACATCATTCCTGCTGGTACTCGCGGTGAATTCGCAGGTCGAGTCGTCGCTCAAGTTTTAGCCGCCGTCCGCGATCGTGCCGTAGCAATTTGCTCCTTCTGTCGATTCGTCCGCCAAGATCGTATTCTCGACCGTTACCATGCCCGCAGTCTGAAAAATATCGCTGCCTCCGAAGACCGTGCTGTTGCCGACGAATGTGCTGCTCGTCACGATCGCCGTGGCGTTGCTGGCTATGCTCGCGATACCCGCACCGCGAACATTCGAATGGTTCCCGGCAAACGTGCAATTGATGACCGTCAACGTTGATCCTATCGTCGTCGCTGGTCATGGCGCCGCCGGCGAAAGTCGCAACATTGCCGCTGAAGGTGCTGTCCGACACGCTCAAGCGAATCCAGGTTCGAAATCGCGCCACCGGTAATCGAGAACCGTTAGACAGCGTGAGATCCTGCAAATTCAGCGTTGCGCCGCTGTTTACCTCGAACAATCGATTCATATGGCGCCCGTCGATGGTGACGCCCGGCGCCGTCGCCGGTCCGATAATCGTGAGATTGGTCCCGGTGATCGATGGCAGCTCGCCGTCCAGCCCGATTGTGCCGTTCAGACCCGCATTGAACACGATCGTGTAAGAGCCTGTTTTTTTCGCTCGCGGTGCAGTCCGCGCTGGCGTCGGGCAACTCGCCATCGTTTCTATGGGGCGACGCCGAGAACGTGATGGATTACTGGGCCGAGAGAGCTTCGGATCGACTGCTCAAGCTGCAAGGTAGGCCACGGGCAAACGCCTGACGAGCTTGTTAATTCGCTGGCGCGAGCAGGCAAGCCATGCCGCATTCAAACGATTTGTTCGAGAGCAAGCCCGGAGCACGGGTGCCGGATTTGGCCTAGAAGTGCTCATCTGATCCATGGGCTACCGGCCGGCGCCGGGTTGGCAAGGCCTTCAACCCAGCTGTGGAACTTTACTGACCCTCGGCTCGCTTCAATCTGAAGTTTATCGGCATATGCTTGATACCGCCGACGAAGCTCGACCGCAGGCGTGCCATCGGGCCCGCCAGCTCCGCGAATTCGAGGCGCTGTGCGAGTTGGCGGAAGATCACTTCGAGTTCCAGCCGCGCAAGGTTGGAGCCAAGGCAAAAGTGCTCGCCGATGCCAAAGGCAAGGTGAGGATTTGGGTTGCGCGCGATGTCAAATCTGAATGGTTCGTCGAAAAGATCCTCGTCACGATTCGCCGATGGGTAGAACAGGCACACCGATTCGCCGGCGCGAATCTTATTGCCGCGAACCTCGGTATCCTGGGCAGCGGTGCGCGAGAATTGGATTACCGGCGACGTCCACCGCGCGATTTCCTCCACCGCGGACTTGATCAGTGATGGATCCGTCTTCAGCTTGCGGAACTCGCCAGGATTTTCGACAAGTGCGAGCAGGCCGCCGGTAGTCGCGTTACGCGTCGTCTCGTTACCCGCCACCACGAGCACCAACAAGTAGGACATGAGCTCGAGCGTCGGCAGCGGCTGACCGTCGACTTTGGCGGTAGCGAGAATACTAGTAACATCGTTGCCCGGATTCTTCTGCCGCTCGGCGACCATCGCGCTGAAGTATTGGAACATCTCCATCCGCGCCTGGATGAATGTTTCATTCGAGTCGGCGCCGCGCTGAAATTCGGGGTCGCCGCTGCCGATGATCTCGTTGGTCCAGCGAAAAAGTGTCGGCCAATCCGTGCGCGGCACACCAAGAAGCTCGGCGATCACGGCGACTGGCACTTTCGACGAAATGTCGGTGACGAAATCGCACTGCTGGCGGCCCATCACATCATCGAGGACGTCGCGCGTAATTCGTTCTACCTCGGGCTCGAGCGCCCGCACGGCGCGCGGCGTGAAGTTACGGCTGAGCAATGCGCGATAGGTGCCGTGCTGAGGCGGATCCATGTTCAGCAGATGCTTGAGCGGGTACGCTTCCGGGGCGAGCAGTTCTTCGCCTTCCTCGAGCTTGAAGACCGCGAGCCGCGGACCATTAAGCCATAGCCGCGGCTGCTTGCTAATCTCGATAATGTCGGCGGCCTTGGTGATCGCCCAGAACGGATCGACTCGGGGGCGGCCTACGTGAAATACGGGGGCGTGCTTTCGCAGGTAAGTCCATTCCGCATGGGGATATCCGTTTTTCTGATAGTGGTCAGGGCTGATGATATCGATCGTGTCGAGCGAAAATTCACCGCTTACTGCTGGGCCGTTGGTGTTTAAGGTTTGTGCTAGCTGCACGGTAAGCCTCCACGCCGCGAGATGCGTCGTTCGTTAGTCTTCGATCAGTGAGATCGCCTGCCGAGGACAAAGGCGCATCGCCTGCCTGACCTTTTCGAGCAACTGTTTCGTCGGCTGCTCGACGAGGAGATGCGATTTGTCATCCTCGCGGACCTCGAACACCTCGGGAGCCGCGTTGGCGCAGCGCTCGTTGCCCTCGCAAAGCTTAAGGTCGATGACGATTTTCATCTCGCCACCTCCTCGAAATGCTCACCGCCGACACCCTTGCCAGATCGGCTGGAGCGCCTGCCAAAGACAATCCCTGCGTAATCCTTGTCAGCGACCTCGCGGATCTTGCTCACATATTTGGGTGAGCCGCCATTGTAGACCAAGTAGCGGATCTTGCCGTGCTCATGGCCTGGGACGTTGGAGTTATACCCAGTGAACCAGGATTTGGCCTTCCGCATCAGCATCGCCGAGTACATCTCCTTGACGTGGGCCGCCCAGCGTTCCTGCGCTCCGAGTGTGGCGTCAGCGCGAGTGTAGCCGTGCTTTCGCATGTACTTCAGCAGGTTCGTGCACCAGTTGACGCCAGTCTCGATTCCGCGCGGATAGTTGGTCGAGGCGGAACCGCTCTGCGGTCCCGACGGCATCAGGAAATTTGGAAAACCGTGAACCATCATGCCGAGGAAAGTCGATGGACCTTCGCTCCACTGATCGCGAAGTTTGACGCCATCCACGCCTTGAATGTCGATATGGTCAAATGCACCGGTAATCGCGTCGAAGCCTGTCGCATACACGATGATGTCGAATTCGTAGTCGCGCTGGGTGGTGCGGAGCCCCGTCTCGGTCACCTCGACGATAGGCGTCTCGCTGATGTCCACGAGGTGCACGTTGTCGCGGTTGTAGGCTTCGAAGTAGTGCGTCTCCATCGGCACGCGCTGAACACCGAAGCCGTGATCTCGCGGGATAAGCTTTTCTGCCACGGCTGGATCCTTCACCCGGCGGCGAATGCGGTCCGCGATATACGTGGAGAACTCGGCGTTCGCCTTTTCGTCGGTGAAGATCTCACGGAAGTTGCGCAGCCAGATCGCAAACCCGGGTGAGTCATAGAGCTTGTCCCACAGCGCCACGCGCTCCTCACGGGAGGTCTCGTAAAATCCGCGGCGGTCCGGCTCATGCTCGAAGCCGCCCGGCGTGCGCGCGCACGTTTTGAAGATCTCGTCGTAACGTGCCCGGATGTCGGCCATCTCCACATTGGAGATTGGGCCGTTGTTCAGCGGAGCGGACCAATTGGGACGGCGCTGGAAAACAGTCAAATCGCCGACCTTGTCCGCAATCTCAGCGATAACCTGGATACCCGTGGCGCCGGTACCGATGACAGCAACTCTTTTGCCCGCTAACTCGACAGGCTCGTGGGGCCAGTAGAAGGTGTGGAACGAGCGGCCCTTGAACTTGTCCATGCCCTTGAACCGCGGCGGAGTCGGAATAGAAAGGAGACCGACCGCCATGATGACGAAGTGGCACGTCAGTTCGCGGCCGTCGTTGATGCGCAACCGCCACAGGTCATTGGTCTCGTCGAAGTGCGCCGATTCGACCTTGCAGTTGAACTGCATGTACTTGCGGAGGTCGAATTTGTCCGCGACGTAGTTCAGGTAGCGCCGGTTCTCCGGCTGGCTGGAAAATCGTTCCTTCCAGTGCCACTCGTTCAGCAGCTCCTTGGAAAAGGAATAGCCGTAAGTGTAGCTTTCCGAGTCGAACCGAGATCCCGGATAGCGGTTCCAATACCAGGTCCCGCCGAGATCGCCGGCAGCGTCAAGGACGGTGGCGTCGATGCCAAGGTCTGACAACAACTTTATTTGATAAATCCCGGCAACTCCGGCGCCGATGACGATTACCTCGTAGTGCGATTGGCTCTTGGCAGGCATGGTACTCCGCTTCTCGCTCGTTGGGGTGAGAGTTATGGTTGCGGCAGCATGTCGCAGTTTATCGCGACGCTCATTACATCAACAATTCTTTCTCATAGTCGAGCAACTGCGTGTAGATCTCGCGCTCAATAGTTCGGAAGCGGTCGAGGGTCGAAGCAAGACGCGCTTCTTGACCTCTCTCGCGTGCAAGTTCCCGCAGCTTTCCATCTATCCACTGGAGGTGCCATTCCTCATCGCGCGCGACATAGGCGAGCACGCCGGCCGTTGAACTATCCAACAACCTTGATGCGGCGTGTGCGAGATAGCGGTTCTGCGCGCGCTCATCGGCAACCAGGGTGAGCGCGAAGATCTCGATCAAATCGGTCGGCACGCCGATCTTGGCATTGAGACGCCGTTGATAGCCATCTCCTACCTCCACCGGCGTGCCACCGAGCTGTGCGATTTGCAGTGACCACAGCCACGCATGACGGGTCTCGTCTGCCAGGTGACGTATCAGCTTGGCCTCTGCATCAGGGTCGTTCATGATGCGGGTCGGCGTGAGTAGCAGCCGCCCCCCCCCCGCAACTCGGCATCGCGATAAAGGCTATAAACCAGGATGCACTTGTCGCCCGGTACTCCTGATCCTCGGTCGAGCAAGAGGGGCGCGTCAGCATCGTGTCGAATGGAGGAGCACGTAACATGCCATCATTTGGCTTTCTGAACTGCCTCCAAAAACGCGCTCAATAGGCGCTTGCTCGCGAACCGTCTTTCATCGGCTACTGGCGCCGAGCGAACCACTGACACGTTTCGCATCACTGTTTGGCTCGCTTGGCAACAAGGTCGGCATCTCACCGCAGTGGTGCGCATTTTCACCAGATTCGAGCGGAGTCCTTTTAAACATCTGCAGCAGGCTGAAACCGGCCGTATTTGCTGAGAATGCCCTCCAACTGAAGATTGACTGGTAGCTATTGGAGAATAGGAAACGCGCGAACTGCTCGAGTTACTAGGACGGAGGAGGAAGGGGCCGGGTGGTCCCACCAGTGTTCAAAACCGAGCGCGGTCCAACGCAGCCCAAATTACCAAAGAATTCCTGGGTTTTTCTCCTGACACCGATAACGAAATTGGTCAATTCGCGGAATTCCGGTCACAAAAACGTATACGGTGATTCCCAAATTGCAGCGCGGTCTGGGCCTGCCGTACGCAATCTGGTGCCGCTTCACTGTGGCTCATGGAGGTGTCGAAAAGAGCTTCGAAGCGACCTTCGATTTGCCACTTGACTTCCGTTCTGCATCTTTATGCTCATTCTTATGCGCACCACGATTCAACTTGACGACGATGAGTTCCGGCGTGCAAAGGCTGCCGCCGCCGAGGCGGGAATTCCGCTTAGCCGCCTGATTGAAGATTCTCTCCGGGAACGCCCAGAGACAGTCCGCATCGAGTAGCGCACGCAACGCGCTTTCGGATGGTGACTTTCGGACACGGCGAGCGCCGAGTTGCCCACGAGCCAGCAGATTTCCTATCGGCGACCGAAACGGATCACTTGCAGTCATTGAGACGATAGCCTGCCTTGCTGATGCGCTTACGATTGCCGAAGGCTGCACGTGACCGTGACTTCGCGCGGTTCGCGCCGCACGGTCTGTCTGGAATCGTCTTCACCTACAGCCGGAAGGAGCAGCGGCGGTCGCATGACATTGTCACTACCCGCGGGATTTCGCTCACGGCGATCTTCGCTGTTGAGTCAATATGACATGCAGAAAATGATTCTGCGCTGAACACACTCGCATGGGAGTCCGAAGATTGTTCATGTAGGCACCGAGCATTACGCTCGAGCACAGCGAATTTAGGCCGCTCCGCATGATCCGTCCCTGATCCCGAATCAGGTGCCGCGGTGCTTTCCGGGAATGCTTCGATTATCTGACCGGCAAGTCGTTCGGCGGTCGGATTCGGCGGTCGGATTGGTGGCCAAGTTTACCCGGATCAGGACTCTTCGACTGCGACCAAGGTCCAGTTACCTTCATCGCGAAGTCGGAGCAGACTATAGAGGCGGAATGCCATTCCAAGGGGAATGAATTTATCGTTGACGAAACACGGACTGAAATGCACCGTCGTCATAGTCGAGGACGACGCGTCGGTCTTGCGTTCGATCGGGCGCCTGGTAAAAGCGGCGGGATACGAAGTCCTTTCGTTTCAATCGCCGATCGAAGCGCTGGAGGCTGATCTCCCGGTATCAGGCGGATGTATGGTGCTCGATGTGCACTTACCTGTGATGAATGCAATCGAGTTCTGGAGAGTCATGCGCGGAGAGGGCAACAAATTGCCCGTTATTATGATGACCGGGCATCTAGACGACGGCACTACCGCTGCGGCGAAAGAAGCGGAACCGGTAGCTCTTCTCATTAAACCCTTCACAAAATCTGAGCTGCTTCAGGCGATTTCCAGAGCATTGACGTTGAACGACTGAATCTTGCGGGCCGTGCGGAGATATTCTTCGCCTTCGCATCAGGTGACGGCGCGTGATATCCATTAGTCCGCCATGTCGGCTAAAGGCGTAAAACAGGCAACGCGAGCTAGAGCGTCGAACTTGCAAGACCGTCGTTTCTTTTCCGCCGAAAATCGATTTGAAGAGCTCGTTAGCGAATTGAGTACGACGATAGCGGCAGCCCCGCCTCAACGTCTGGACGAAGAACTCGACCGCGCATTCGAACGGATTGGGCAGACCTTGGAAATCGACCGCTGCGGGATTGTGCAGCTCGACGCCGACAGTGGGTCCTTCCTGATACGCCATCAGTGGACGAGCGACGATCGATTCCGCGTCTCCGAGGATTTCGACTTTCTGCGTACACCCTGGTGGCTTTCGAAGATGATGTCCGGGGAGGGGCTCGTTTACTCTGCGGTCGCAGAGCTGCCGGCCGAAACGGCGCAGGACGCGGCTTACCTTGGCGAACAGCTGGCGCAGTCTTCCCTTGGGGTTCCGCTGACTGTTGGCGGCCGATTCGTCGGGTTCGCAACCTTCGGATCGATCCGCAGGGCCCGTGTGTGGTCGTCGAAAATTGTTTCTTTGACTCGTCTCATCACTCGGACAATGGGCGACGCCATCGCGCGTAAGCAATCGGCGTTAGAGATCGCGCGATTGCGCGCGGAACTGATTCGCGTTTCTAGAGTACTAACGATGGGCGAACTTGCGGCAGCCATGGCGCACGAATTGAATCAGCCGCTGACTGCGATTGTCGCCAATGCGGAAGCGATCAATGACATGCTCGATGACCCGGAGATCGATTCTGACGAGGTCAAGGCAGTTCTTTCCGATATCGTTGCTGATGGCGTTCGAGCCGGTGAGACCGTGAGGCGAGTAAAAGCACTGGTGAAGGGCGCAGAGACATCCAAGGCGCCGATTGTGCTGGATGAGGTTCTTGGTGAGTTAGCACGAATCCTGCGCAGCGATGCGATCATCCGCGACGTCAAATTAACAATCAAATCCGCTGCAGAACTGCCCTCTGTTCTCGCCGATCGCATCCAGCTGCAGCAGGCTGTCATAAATCTGGTGATGAACGGAATCGATTCGGTAGCAGAACGAAACGGCACGCTCCGCGCTGTTTCGGTTCTTGCGGCTGCGCCAGAAGAAGGTTGGGTTCAACTCGAGGTACAAGATACGGGCGGCGGCATTCCCGCCGACGTGAAGGACCGCCTCTTCGCGCCTTTTTTCACGACAAAACGTGAAGGAACGGGGATGGGTTTAGCGATCACGAAATCGATTGTCGAGGCCCATGGGGGACGGCTAGCAGTTTCTTCGAATGAGCATGGCGGCGCGACGTTTACGATTAAGCTGCCTGCGGCGTAAGAGATCGGATCGTCTGTTCCTGTCTTCACTCACCACCCAACAGGCGAACTGGTGCCAAGTTTGAACGGAAGCCGATATTGAGAAAGTGACAACTCGAGCAGAGCTCGGTCAGATGAAGGGGAGTTGGTCGTGTTGCTAGCGCCGGCTCGCGGATGGTCATTGTCGTCGGCTACCGATTTAGCAATGCCTGGCCGCCCAATGCTGACTGCAGAGCATCCGGATAGAAGCAGAGCAGCACATAGGATCAAGGTTGTCGACCAAGGGAGCTTACGGCTAAGGAGTTGACACTTCATGCTTCTCTCCGAATGCGCTTTGTCACGAGGATCCTCGCACTCGGGTTAGCAATCTATCTACTGGACTTTGGTCCAACCTTTCGTGCTTGCTATGAAATCCCAGGTCGCGAACAAGCGGGCATTACCTTCGCGGGTGGGCTGCGTATTGGTTCCTTCCAGATCGTTCACCTGGAGACTTCAAAATGAGAAGTGACACAGGACTGAGGAGTCCTAGTGTTGTGGCAGTGATCGACGACGATGATTCAGTTCGGCGCTCGCTTATGCGCCTGATATCCGGTAAGGGACTTAAGGTTGTAACTTTTAACTCGGCAAAGGACTTTCTTGCCCACGAACATCGCGCCGATTTTTCCTGTATAGTTTCCGATCTCAGGATGCCCGAGTTTGACGGAATCGAACTGCAGAAAAATATTTCCGCTTCAATGCCTCATCTGTCTTTCGTCTTTATAACCGGTCATGGCGACATACCGTCTTCAGTTGAAGCAATGAAGAGCGGCGCGGTTGACTTTCTCGAAAAGCCGGTCGTGCCAGCACTGTTACTGAACGCGATTCAGCGTGCGCTGGACCGAACTCGCGCGATCCGACAAAAGCAAGACGAACTCGAAGGCTTTCGAGCCCACTATGATGCATTGACTCCCCGCGAACGTCAGGTTTTCGCGCTGGTTGCGGCTGGTCTCCTCAACAAGCAGATAGCGGCAGAACTTGGGACCGTAGAGAAAACTATCAAGTACCATCGCGCCCGGGTCATGGAAAAGATGAATGCGGAGTCTCTTGCCGATTTGGTACTGATGGCCGATCGACTTGGCGTCCGCTCAAACGCCGATCTGGCCAGAGCGCGTGGGAAAATCATTTCTTAGTATAGACATCTCCGGCAAAGGTGTCGGTCGCGGCACGTGTCGTCGTCGCGGCGAGCGGCCATGCGAAGTTCGAAGCGCTTGGAAGTGATGCATTAGCAGGGCTCACACTGCCGTAGTTCTCATCAGTTGGGTTGAACGCAGCACCGCGCGAATTTCCGTTCGTCACTCATGGGCATGGGGAGGGTTGCCTTTCAGATGATAGACAATCCCGGTCTTTGTAGCTCCTAGTTTGATCCAATCCTTGGCCGCGTCCTGCAGCTTGAGAAAGAAGGCTTCGGCGCGCCGCAGTGCCTGATCGTTCAAATCCTCTCGCCGCTTGAACTTGATCTGAAAGGCGAACTCGCCGATGAGCGGGCGATGATCACCGCGAGATCGCCACAGCGCAACGTTGGGAACTACGATGACGCCGGCGCCCAAATCGAGCGTGCCAATGTCTTGCAAAATCTCCTCCACGATTGTGTCACCGACGAGGTTGACCTTCTCACCGGGGGCCCGTTTGATTGACGAAAGCGCGGGTAGCATGTGAACGATAGTCTCGAGGCTCTCGTGTTC
>JASHQJ010000206.1 GCA_030037595.1 Candidatus Binataceae bacterium | reverse complement strand
CGATCTCGCGATGGACTGTCTATCGAACGAAAGCGGCGTCGACTACAAGGATCGTATTGAAGTCGTCTATCACTTGTTCTCGTATTCGAAGCGGCACGGCGCGGTGCTGAAGGTCAAGCTGCCGCGCGAAAATCCGACCGTAGCGACGCTGGAGAACATCTGGAAGTCGGCCAACTGGATGGAGCGCGAAATCTTTGACCTCCTCGGCGTCAACTTCGAGGGCCATAGCGATCTGCGCCGCATCCTGATGCCCGAGGACTGGCCCGGCTTTCCGCTGCGCAAGGATTTCGTCGAACCGTCCGAATATCACGGCATATCAACCGTCCGCGAGAGCCCGATTATCCGGCTCGATCCGAAAATGAAATGAGCACCCTTCGCACCGAAGAAATGACGCTCAACATGGGCCCGCAGCATCCTTCCACGCACGGCGTATTGCGCTTCATCGTGCGCGCCGACGGCGAGGTGATGCGCGAGGCGATTCCCGACGTCGGCTACTTGCATCGCTCGATCGAGAAAATCGCCGAGAAGGTCGGCTACCACGGCTTCATGCCCTACACCGATCGCGTCGATTACGTATGCGCGATGTTTACGAACCAGGGCTGGGGCATGGCGAGCGAGAAGCTCGCGAATATCCAGGTGCCGAAGCGCGGTGAGTATTGCCGCGTGATCGCCGCCGAATTCAACCGCCTCGCGTCGCATCTGCTCTCGGTCGGCACGATGGGTATGGATATCGGCGCGATGACGCCCTTCACGCATGCGATCCGCGAGCGCGAGATGATCAACGATCTGATCGAGGAGCTCTGCGGTGCGCGCCTGACGTTCAACTACATGCGTATCGGCGGCGTCGCGTGGGATCTGCCGCCCGGATGGCGTGAAAAGGCGCTCGCCTATCTCGATCACTTCGAGCCGATTCTCGAGGAGTACAACGCGCTCCTCTCCTACAACAAGATTTATATCGAACGGCTCGCCAAGGTCGGCATCATCACCGCGGACGAGGCGATCAACTATAATCTCGTCGGTCCGAATCTTCGCGGCTCGGGTATCAAGTGGGATATCCGCAAGGACCTGCCGTACTCGGTCTATCCTGACTTCGACTTCGACGTGCCGGTCGGCTCCGGCGATTGGGGCAAGCTCGGCGACGCGATGGATCGCTACATGGTGCGGATTCGCGAGATGCGCGAGTCGGTCAAAATCCTGCGCCAGGCGCTGAAGCAGATTCCCGCCGGCCCCGTGCTCGCCAAGGTTCCGCGCAACTTCAAGCCGCCGGCGGGCGAATGCCAGGTGCGCGTCGAATCGGCCCGCGGCGACATGGGATGGTACGCGGTCAGCGACGGCACCGGATATCCATGGCGCGTGCACGTGCGCACGGGCTCGTTCGCCGCGATGGGCATCATCCAGAAACTCAGCCAGGGGCTGATGATCGCCGACCTCGTGACTCTCATCGCGAGCCTCGACGTAATCGCGCCGGAGATAGACCGATAGGTTTGAGGATTGAATTCGGTAGGATTCGCTGAATGCAGGAGTTGATTAACAACCTGGTCTCGTCGGGCACGTTCGGCAAGATGCCCGAGACGCTCGTCGCCGCGATCGTCATTCTTGTACTGAGCGCGGTCGTGTTCCTTGGTATCGCATTTCCCTTCGCCGGGATTGTGAGCTGGGTCGAGCGCCGCGTATGGGCGCGCATCCAGTCGCGCGTCGGCCCCAATCGCGTCGGGCCGAACGGCTTTCTCCAGTGGCTCGCCGACGGCGTCAAGCACGTCTGCAAGGAGGACGTGATCCCGACCGATTCCGATCCGCAGCTCTTCAAGATCGCGCCGTACCTCGTCGTGCTGGCATTCGTGCTGCCGTGGGCGGTGATGCCGTTTTCGTCGTCGCTGATTCTCGCCGACATGAACGTCGGCATCCTCTATATGACGTCGGTCACCGCGATCACGGTGGTCGGCGTGCTGATGGCGGGATGGGCGTCGAACGACAAGTGGTCGCTGATCGGTGGTATCCGCTCGGCGGCGCAGATCGTGAGCTACGAAATCCCGGCGGGCCTTTCGATCTTCCCTGTTGTGCTGATGACCGGCACGCTTTCGATGCAGGGCATCATCCGCGCGCAGGGATGGGCGCCGCAGCATTGGTTCCTGTTCGGCAACCCGTTCACCTTCGTCGCCGCCAACATCCTCTACGTATCGGCGCTCGCGGAGGGTAACCGCACGCCGTTCGACCTGCCCGAGGCCGAATCAGAATTGGTCGCCGGCTTTGCGACCGAGTACAGCGGGATGCGCTACCTGTTCTTCTTCATGGCGGAGTGGGGGAATCTCTTCATCATCGGCGCAATCATCACGACGCTGTTCCTTGGCGGTTGGCAGTTCCCGCAGGTCAGCAACAACGCCGTTGTGATGAACATTCTTCAGCTCATCACGTTCAACGTGAAGGTGCTGTTCCTGGTGTTCGTATCGATGTGGATTCGCGGCACGCTGCCGCGCGTGCGGATCGATCAGTTGATGTCGCTCTGCTGGAAGTATTTCGTGCCGATTTCATTCGTCAACATGATTGGCACCGCGATCTGGGTCTTGATCTGGCCCGAGGGCAACTGGATAGCGGGCTATATCATGTTCGCGCTCGGAATCGTGCTCGCCGTGATATTCATCGAACGCGTGATGTACTATCTAAGACGTTCGCGGATGGAATTGTATTTCCGTCCGACCATATAGAGCTTCAAAAATGGGTGCGGTCGCCGAATACTTCGACAATATAAAGAACACCGTCACCACCATCTTCGAGGGCATGGCGGTCACGGCGTCGCACTTCATGCGCAAGCCCTACACGGTTCAGTATCCGGATCGAATCCCGGTGCGCGTGCAAGACACGCTGCCGTATCGCTATCGCGGCATCCTCAACGTCGATCTCGAAATCTGCACCGGATGCCTCGCGTGCGAGCGCGCCTGCCCGATCGATTGCATCGTCATTGCGTGCGAAAAGGATCAGAAGACGAAGATCCTCACCATCTCGCAATTCGATATCGACATCATCAAGTGCATGTACTGCGGGCTATGCAGCGAACCGTGCCCTACCGGCGCGATTCATCACACGAGCGAATTCGAGGGTGCAGATTTCTCGACCGAGAGCATGATTCGCCGCTTCGTGACCGATCCGATCGACGCCTACAAACCCAAGAAGGGCCCCGAGACCGACGAGCGGATCGCGCCGATCCTCAACCGCGGCATGCGCTACGTCAACGAATTCGCGCCGCCTGGCGAAGCCTGGAACGGCGGCGTGGTTGAAGATGGCGCGGCGCCTCCTGGAGCCGACGACGAGGAGGGAGCGGCAGCCAAGCAGTAGTTGGCGCGCGGGGGAAGGGCATGCTCCAGCAGATCATCTTCTATGCGCTTGCGGCGCTGACGGTCGGATCGGCCGC
>JASHQJ010000205.1 GCA_030037595.1 Candidatus Binataceae bacterium | reverse complement strand
CCACGCGGCTCAAAGTCCGCTCGATGGTGGGTCTCCTTCCGCTTTGCGCCGTATCGGTAACCGAAAAATGGCAACGTGAGCGAGTCCCGGAAGCGATGGTCGCATTGGCGTCGCGCTTGCGTCAAATGCCGGAGCTCTTGGAGTCGATCCATCCGACCGGTCCTGGTCACTGGGGCGTCGCGGAGCGAGGAATCCTGTCTATGGTCAACCCGGACCGGCTACGTCGCATTCTGTCCAAAGTGCTCGACGAGAACGAGTTCCTCAGTCCATACGGAATCCGCTCAATCTCCAAGTTCCACGAGCGACATCCGTATGTCTTCCACGTGGCTGGCCAGGAGTACCGGGTGGACTATCTGCCCGCGGAATCGAACACTGGTATGTTTGGTGGCAACTCCAATTGGCGCGGGCCGATCTGGATGCCGGTCAATTTCATATTCATCCGAGCGTTGCTGCAATACTACCTCTATTACGGCGACAACTTTAGGATCGAATGCCCGACTGGTTCGGGCAAAATGATGAACCTATTTGAGGTGGCAAAGGAAATGGCGGATCGACTCACGCGCATCTTTCTACGTGATGAGCGCGGCCGGCGGGCGGTGTACGGTGGAACCGGAAAGTTCCAAACTGATCCTGAGTGGCGCGATTCCATCTTGTTCTACGAGTATTTCCACGGCGATAATGGTGCCGGACTTGGCGCGAGTCACCAAACGGGATGGACAGGCGTCGTCGCCAGGCTGATCCAGCTCTTCGGAATGCTCGATGCTGAAAAGGCGCTTGAACTAGGTAAGGCTGTTGGGTTCACACGCTAGGATTTAACGCGCACTTTCTGTTCGCACCGTTAACCGCCCAAGCCGAAGGATTGAAACGTGGGCAAACCGTTTTATCCCTCACTCTATCAAGTAAACACTCGTGTCTGGCTCACCGAGCTTTCGCAGACCATGGGTCGCCCCGCGACGCTGGACGACATTCCTGACCGCGACCTTGATCGGCTTGCAGAGATTGGCTTCGACTGGGTTTGGTTCTTAAGCGTGTGGCAAACGGGCGAGGCTGGCAAGCACATATCGCGCAGGAACCCTGAATGGCGTGATGAGTTCAAACAAACGCTCCCTGATCTTCGGGAGGATGACATCGTCGGGTCCGGCTTTGCCGTTGCAGGTTACAAAGTCCACACAGAGTTCGGTGGAGATTCAGCTCTCCAACGGCTCCGCGATAGGCTTCGGCGGCGTGGTCTTCGACTGATGCTCGATTTTGTACCTAACCACACAGCCCTCGATCACCCGTGGGTTGATCTGCACCCGGATTACTACGTTCAAGGTTCAGAGCTGGCTTTGCAGCAACAGCCTAAGAACTATATACGCGTTCGGAACAAGCAAGGGGTTGTCATTTTCGCGTATGGCAGAGATCCGTACTTTCCAGGATGGCCTGACACACTCCAGCTCAATTACGGCAATCCTTCAACCCAGGAGGCGATGATCGCAGAGCTTCTGAAGGTCGCGGATCAATGCGACGGCGTCCGTTGCGATATGGCCATGCTGTTGCTGCCAGATGTATTCGAACGAACATGGGGTATTCGGTGCAAGCCGTTCTGGGCGGAAGCAACGCGGCGAGTGCGCCAGCAATTTGCAGATTTTGCCTTCATGGCCGAGGTTTACTGGGATTTGGAGTGGACACTTCAACAGCTGGGATTTGATTTTACTTACGACAAACGCCTCTACGATCGACTGCGCGAGGGTTACGCTCGCTCGGTACGAGAGCACTTCCATGCCGGGCTTGACTATCAGAACAAGCTGGCGCGTTTTTTGGAAAATCACGACGAGCCGCGTGCGGCCGCGACCTTTCCCCCGAGCGTTCATCGGGCAGCCGCCATAGTCACTTATCTTTCGCCCGGACTGCGGTTCTTTCATCAAGGGCAGTTTCTCGGTTGCCATAAGCGGATCTCGCCTCATCTCGGCCGCGCGCCTAAGGAGCCGGTCGACGAACAGCTGCAACGATTTTATGAGCGTCTGTTAGGTCTGCTCAGGCAGCCAATCGTGCGTGACGGCAAGTGGCAGCTTCTCGATTGCCGGGCTGCTTGGCAAGGGAACTGGACGAGCGATTGTTTCATTGCTTTTCTCTGGGAGAGTCCTGACGCAAAGCGTCTAATAGTTGCAACAAACTATTCGGATCATCCGAGCCAATGTTATGTTAATCTGCCCTTAGGCGATCTCGTCGGCAAGAAATGGAAGTTGACCGATCAGCTGGAAGAGGTGGTTTACGAACGGGACGGCAATGACTTGCAGTCCCGTGGCTTGTATCTAGACATGACCCCGTGGGGATCATCAGTTTTCGCACTCATTCCGATATAGACTGGAAGCCGAAACCTCATGACTCCTTGCTGAACACGGTTGGCTGAAGGTGCTTCCCACCGATCGATAGCGGTCAAAAGTTTACCACAAGTCCTTCATGCTCCGTGGCCAGGCGCCGAGTTGTGCTCACAATGAATTCCCAGATGTTGGTACGAGCCTTCAGGCCTCTGCTTCACCTTCGGTGGAGTCAGCCTTCTTGCGAAGGAAGTAAAGGTAGACGGCATCACTTAAGAAGTTGATTACGCTCGCTATCACGTTCCACGCAATCACGGGTCTCGAGGTAATCAGTAAGCCGTAGTATACCCATAAGATCTGAAAGACTCCCATGATCGCTGCCATCGTTGGGTTCACGCCTATACTGGAGCGTCGCTTAAGCATTGCGATCAGGTCCGGGACGGCCGCAACCGTCGTACCAAAGCCTGCGACAAAGCCAATGATCTCCGATCGCTTGAACGTCGGAACTAGAAGACTTGGCTCGTCCCGTAAAAGTAGTGCACCCAGGTCTTCGCACCCCGCGAACAGCAATTGGGCTGAGTAGAATGATTGGTATTAGCAACTCTCTGAATCGAATGATCTTCAAAGGCGCACTGCTTATCGCGTCGTTGGCTTCAGAGCGGATGTTTCCGACGCAGGATAGTGCTTTAGGTTGTTTGCTTATTGTGCAGATAATTGCACGCACTACCCCGTCGCCTCAAAAATAGATGGGTGACCTCCCTTACTACGGACGGTCGATTGATTGCTAAGTACGAAGTACGCCTTTGGCTTTGGAAACGTCTAAGTTAACCGGTCTGATGCCCAGAAGAGCTGCCATCAGAACAAGGTCTGCGAAGGAATCGGCTTGCATCTTGTGCATTACTACGCCCCGGTGCTGTTTGATGGTTTTCTCCGCAGCACCAAGCTGGGCACCAACCTGTTTGTTTAAAAGACCTGTAGCAAGGAGTCCGAACACTTCGCGCTCGCGAGGGGTGAGTTCACCATATCGCCGTTCGAGTTCAGTCAGTACGGCGATTTTCTCTCTGTTGTCGCGGGTGCGGGAGGTTGCGCGCGTGACTGCATCCAATAGCTGGTTCCGTCGAACCGGCTTCTCAAGAAAGTCGATTGCACCTAGTTTCAGCGCGCGCACACTTGAAGGTACGTCGGCGTGCGCGGTGAGGATTATCATCGCAGTGTCAGGCATACGTTCAACCATCAAGCGTTGAAGCTCGAGGCCGGAAATTTCCGGCATCCACAAGTCCGATATAACGCACAGAACTGTCTGCGTTTCGGCGAACGTGACGAACTCCTTTGCCGACGAAAACGGGAACACTTCTCGTCCATTGGTTGCCAGCAATCGGACCAATGCTCTCAGTGTCGATCGGTCGTCATCTATGACAGCAATTTTTTCAGGCTCGGGCATTGGTTTCGTCGATATGAGCCGGTTTCTCTCGCATCGCAGGCAGTGAAATCTCGAAAGTGGCGCCGCGCCCGGCGCTCGAGTTGGCCTTGAGCTCGCCGCGGTGAGCTTTCACAATCGAAGCTGCGATGCTGAGCCCGACACCCAGTCCGCCCGCTTTGGTTGTAAAGAAGGGCTCGAAGATCCTGGGAAGTAGATTTGGTTCGATACCTTTTCCCGAGTCGCAAACGGCCAGCTTGATTCGACTTCCGTCACGGCATAAGC